>CBDVAV010000565.1:0-3694 GCA_965372055.1 uncultured bacterium
CCCCTCCCAGCTTTTTTTAGGTGATACCCTTTCGAACAGTTTACGTTTGCCAAACTTAATGCCTGCAAAATAAGCCCCGGTATCACTGGCCCATAATATGAGCAACAATCCAATAATTAACTCTTTGCTGTATTCTCCTTGACTAAATGTTGTAATGTTAAGTAAAGTGAAAGGGAGGGCTATATATATTATTCCAATAAAAGTAAAGGCGATGTTTGTAAATGGTTTTTTATCTGATTTTTTATAAAGCTTAATAAAAAAGATGGCAGTGACAATTGGAAAGATCAGAAAGTAGAATTTATTGTCGAGTATTTGTTTTTCTACAAGAAAAGAGATGGTAAATAAACTGAGGCCAGATATTGTTCCCCAATACTTCAAGGGTGCCATGCCATCAAGCCCGACTAGTTTGTAGAACTCCAGTTGAGAGATTAGGCAGATGAAAAAGAAAATAGCAAAATAAGACCATTCATTCCAATACAAACAGAATACAAGAACTGCCGCACCAATAATAGCAGTAATGAGCCGCTGGGTCAGATTGCTGTACTTACTCAAAGTTGATATCTTCATTGATTAATTTTAGTGCATGTAAAACATCTTCCGGGGAAACCAGGATTTCAAGCTGCCCGAAATTATTTAAAGATGAATCTTTTTTATTGACAATTATTGGATTAAGGCCTTTTTCTTGCAACAGATCCCTAACCATGCTAGCCCTGATATTGTTTTCAGTTTCGAACACTTTTTGCCAGTTTTTCATTATTGGGTGGTCGTGGTGTTCATTTTCCTGAAATAGTATAACAAGGCTGTGGTAATTACCCCGAATATCAGCACGGTTGTTATTGGGACAGAATCAGTACTCTCAATATCAAAATTGATCACATCCGAGCGAAAAAGATATATCATCAATAAAGTAAAACCATTATTGATAAAATGAGCTGCAATGGGATAAAGTAAGTTGCCAGACCAGAAATACAAGTAACCAAACAGGGCTCCCAATAACATTCGTGGCATAAGTCCAAAGAACTGGAAATGAATCGCCGAGAACAGGAAGGCAGAAATCCAAATGGAGAGATGTATATTACGGGATACATTAACGAGAAGATTTTGAACAATACCCCTAAAAAGAAATTCTTCGCCAATGGCTGGTACTATTGCAATCACTGTCATGGCTAAAATAAATTGGCCTATGTTGTCGAATTGCGTAAGCTGTTCTGTTAATTTTTTTGCGGTTTCCTCAAATTCCAACATCAGCTCTTCAAGCTTGGCAAACATATCGGGTAGTTCCATATTCATGTTCCACTCTATAAAAAATGCATTTACGAACATAAAAGAAATAACAATCAGCCCAGTAAGCCCCATCAGATTGATTGAGTGGGGATGAAGTGGCCTGAAAAATTTTTCCAGTGATAAATTATACCTCCCTTTCAGGTATATCCACGGGATAAAAATAAAACCAAAGGCAGAAGCTACTCCTTGTGTAATTAGCATTGGGATTTTGGCGGAAGGATTATCGAAAGGATTAAGCAGAATATCCATTGTTTTGCTAAAATCAAAATCTAAAAATGGCATGCTAGCCAGAATACCCAGAAATGGGCCTACAGTGTTAAAAGCTAAAAATGAAATGATTAAAATTAACAACAAAGAGATCAATGATCTCTCACTGCCATATAGAGGATTATTACTGCCATAATTTTCCATAATTGGCGTAAATTTAAGCTAAAATTTAAAACCCGTATTCAGTTGGTTAAGATTGGTGATATAGACCTAGGCGACTTCCCGCTATTATTGGCCCCAATGGAAGATGTTAGTGACCCTCCATTTAGGGCGATTTGCAAAAGAAACGGTGCTGATCTCATGTTTACTGAATTTATATCTGCCGAGGGGTTGATCCGTGACGCTGCTAAAAGTGTGCAGAAGCTTGATATTTTTGACTATGAGCGACCGATCGGGATACAGATTTTTGGGGAGAAGATAGAATCCATGAGGCAGGCAGCTGCCATTGCTGAAGAAGCCAATCCTGAAATAGTGGATATTAATTATGGCTGTCCTGTTAAAAAAGTTGCAGGAAGGGGTGCCGGTGCTGGTATATTATTAGATCTCCCAAAAATGCAGGCCATGACTGATGAAATCGTAAAAAGGGTATCGAAGCCAGTAACGGTAAAAACACGATTGGGTTGGGACGAAAATTCAATAAAAATAATTGAAGTAGCAAAGAGGTTACAAGATGTTGGAATTCAGGCACTTACCATACATGGGCGTACCAGGAAGCAAATGTATAAAGGAGAGGCAGATTGGGAGCATATTGCTGCTGTAAAAAATGATGTCGATATCCATATTCCGATTTTCGGCAACGGTGATATTGATTCTGCTGAAAAAGCCGTAGAGTATAAAAACAGATACCACGTTGATGGTATAATGATTGGCAGGGCTGCAATTGGCTATCCGTGGATTTTTAATGAAATAAAAACCCGTCTCAGGACCGATAAAAAGCTACCATTGCCTTCACTCCACGAAAGGATACAGGTAGTCAGAGACCATCTTGATTTTTCCATCCGGTGGAAGGGTGACAGGAGGGGGATTTTTGAGATGAGGAGGCATTATTCAAATTATTTCCGGGGACTTGCAAATTTTAAGCCTTTCAGGACCAAGCTGGTTGAAGCATTAACTTTCCAGGAAGTATCGGACATACTGGATCAAATTGCCATTGAATTTGAAATCACTTATGCGCTCGCATGATAAGATGGATTCAAACCAAAAGCAACAGATTTATCGGATGGGTGTTATTAGTGGTACTGGCATTGATTTGGGGCAGTTCTTTCATCCTGATAAAAAAAGGGTTACAAGTTTATGGCCCTGGGGAAGTAGCAGGTATCCGTATTCTCGCAGCTTCATTTTTTTTATTGCCCTGGGCCGTTTCCAACCTCAAAAAAGTTAACAAGGAAAATCTAAAGTATTTGTTCTTCATAGGAATGGCCGGTAGTTTTATCCCTGCATTTCTATTTGCAAAAGCCCAAACTAAAATAGACAGCTCATTGGCGGGGGTACTCAATGCCCTTACCCCTTTTTTCGTTTTGATAATTGGGGCGGTTTTTTTTAGGCAACTAATTTATCGACGACAATCAACCGGATTGACTATTGGATTTTTAGGCACGGCAGTGTTAGTGACCGCTGGTTCGGGGGGATTAATGGAGAACATTAATTTCTATGGTTTGTTCGTGGTGTTGGCAACGGTATTCTATGGGATCAATGTTAATATAATAAAGTTCAAATTGATCGGGTTAAGGGCATTGACCATAACCAGTATATCACTGCTTATTGTTTTACCATTCGCAGCAACCTATTTATTTGGTTTTACTGATTTTATCTATAAACTGAACAATGTTGAGGGAGCTATATTTTCATTAGGAGTGGTAGTGTTGCTTGGTGTAATGGGTACCGCTATTGCCTTGGTACTGTTCAATAAGCTGGTACAGATTACTACACCGATATTTACCAGTTCTGTTACCTACCTGATCCCCATTTTTGCCGTGTTATGGGGATTTTTGGATGGGGAAGTACTTCTGTTTCCACATTATGGTGGAATGGCAATCATTTTGGTTGGAGTATTTATCACTAATCGTAAGTGATTGGATTCATTTGAACTGAAGTGAAATATCCAATAATCCGATTACAAATCCCAAATAAATCACAAATTACA
>CBDVAV010000566.1:0-3679 GCA_965372055.1 uncultured bacterium
CGGCAATTTTGGAAGTGGATATCCGGGAGTTGCTGGTGAGTACTTTGGATTGATTAGAAACGAGTCAGGTGGAAACACCTAACACCACTACAAAAAGTCACAAGGCACAGTGTTGCGCCAGATATGTTATAATATATTTCTGCATACTGAAAAGAATGGACAATCAGGGCAAAGAACTTAGACTTACATTTGTTGGAATGCTTTTCGCATTAGCAATCGGTAAACTGGCTATTGATGTAGGGGAATATTACTTAACCCGCCCTCCATTATTATTAAACTTACACGTTTTATCACATTTCGTTCTTTCAATGTATATTTTAACATCAAGCTGGATAGGGGGGCAAATGTCAAAATCATCAGGTAGCGCTAAAAAAATCAAATCAGTATTTGACCTCCAATATGTCATTTTACTTATCGATGTATTACTTGTTATTTTTTATTTTATAATAATACTTGGGGTAGAAAAACAGCCAGAATTTGTTCCTGATGCTTCCGTAGAATCATTCTGGACACTAATCATTTTTGTTACATATTTAGTATGGGATATTTTTACAAAATTGCTTTCTTCAGAGATTGTCGAAAGAACTGATCAAAATAAGGATAAGCACAGTATAAAAAGACTAAAATGGAATATTAAAGAATTTATTGCCAGGGCTTCCATAACATTTATTTGTATCTTGTTAGCAAGTCTGGTTTATTGTGTAATGGGCAATAGTACAACTACTGAGGAAGTTATTATTGCTGATATTGCACTTTTGTCCTTGTTTGTTTTGTTTAGAGGTTTCAAAGATACTTCTGATCGAGTGGATAATAACAAGGTTGATCAGGGCTTGTTTTATAGATATAGGGTATGGGTATCAAGGTATCTACCATCCATGATTTTTGGTATCTGTTTTATAGTCTATTTATTCCTTATTTAAATTTGCATAATGAAGAAAATTTATATTGCTGGACCTTATACTATTGGTGAAGTTGCACAAAATGTTAAAAATTCAATGGATACAGCAAATGAATTGATAGTATTAGGTTATGCCCCGGTATGCCCTCATCTAACGCATTTTCTCCACATGAATAATTGGCAACCTTATGACAAATGGCTTGAAATAGATGCTGAATATGTCAAGGTTTCCGATGCTGTATTAAGAATTCCAGGCGAATCAAAGGGGGCTGATAAAGAAGTTGAACTAGCTGAAAGCTTGGATATCCCAGTCTTCTATAACATTAAAGAACTAACAAAGAGTATTCTTTCTTAAGACTTCGTACGATGCAAGCCATCCTGGAAGTGGATATTCGGGAGTTGTTGGTGAGTACTTTGGGGTGATTTGTTTTTTTTGATATAGGCATAAGACTCGCCTTCCCCAAATCCTAAACTTGAAGATTAATCAGTCCTCAGAGGAGGACTTGAGCCAGCGAAAGGTGATTTTCCAATCGAAATGCTGGCTTATTTCTCATATTTGAGATTAACTGTCCATTTTGTATGTTCACCAATACTATATTCTTCTCCCCTAGTTCTCTCATCAAAGCCCAAACTATTTATAATAATTTCATCTGCCCACTTCACATAATCAGTATCTCCCTGGTAAAGGAGTTCCACTAACTTCTTTTGTTGATGAGAATCAGGCAGAAGATCGTACACATCGTAACGCAGAATTTCCAAACAATTCAATTTTTTAGATCTTTTCAAGGGAGTACGAACGGTGCCAACATACCTGTAGTTGATGTGAGGGAAATCATCAAATTTCAGCACATTGGTACGCAATAGCTCTTCACTGAATTCTCTCCAGTGCGATATTTCTCTGTTTTTTCCAGACTCAAACCAGTCCAAAAACTCAATGGCTTTAGTTGCTGGTACCATTACTCTTAAATCGTCTTTCATGATACCGTCGGTTGGAAGCTTTTTATCTAAATCTAAATTGAATCTTTCCTGAAGTTGAGCAAGCTCACCCGGCAGAATTTTGTAGACCCCTCCAACGGGCTGATAGAAATCCCATTTTGAGTTTTTCACTAAAAGAAACTTATCATTTACTCGGATTCTATACACATAAGACATTGAGAATCTTATTTTCCTTCTTCTATGAATTGTTTTGGTTTGAAGCCAGAGCTTTAGCCAAGTGAAATTTTGAATTACACCATCAAAGAACCAGGCAATAAGCGGAGCTAGAATACTTGATGCAATTGCCACCGATAGAGTTATCCAGAAGTTCTCCCTCGTAGAGTCTTCAAAAAAAGTGGCAATTGCCAATAAATAGATAATTATCAGTAATGCAATTATTAGATATCTATTACTCTTTGATTTCATGAAATTATGGGGCTAGGTTTTACTGATTTTAGGGTATCAATAATAGTTTGATACGATAATGGCTTCGTTGGAAAACAACTTGCTATAGCCTCAGGAAATAATTTTAACCTCAAGTCTGAATAAGTATAGCCTATTCCATTATTACAAATAGGACCAGTTAACCTAACTATTTCCGTGACCTCTTCTTCGGTTAGAGAGATTCCGTTAAGATCTTTTGTAATCAATTCTTCTCTTTCCTCATCACCTGGTCGTTTGAACTCTACTACAATAGCAGCTCTTCTTACAATTGCTTCGTCAAGAAAGTGAAGTCTATTTGTAGACATTATTACAATGGCACGCCCTTGCAACTCCCTTATTTCATCAATTTTTTGAATCAAAGTGTTAACACCCGCTTTCTCCTCCTGATGCATTTGTTCTGTTCCTCTTGTTGTCGCTATTGCATCCGCTTCATCAATTAGAAGAAATGAAATCCTCCGTTTACCAGCTTCTTTTATGAGTTGTTCAAAAGCATTATTGACGAGGTTCCCCATTTCTCCATGAAGTCCTTCTCCTCTTACTCGTGTACTTAATCGAAGGAAGAATCCCTGCTTTCCCAATTCCCTCACCATTCTATCTGCTAAGCATTCTGCCGAGGCTGTTTTCCCTGTACCAACATCTCCTTCAAAAATTATCAATGGACACTTGTCAATTATATGATCTACTGCTTCCAATACTCCGTCGTGAAATTTTTTCCTCCATTTCTTAAGTCCTTCCTGGTCTAGAAGAAGTTTTAAGTTGTTATGGATTCGACTGAATCTTTTATCAAATCCTACTAAAGAATTCGCTTTTTTCTGCACTTCGGAATTAGGAAGTTCCAGTATGTTATCAAAAATTGTTCCGGCCATACTATATGAAATTGGTTTTGATTAGTTCATAGCCCTTACTTCCGTAAGTTTGTGCATTCTCCCTTTTAAGGCTAGAGTAAGTGGTGTCAATATTAGATGTTACCCAATCATTTTTAAAATGATTATCATATTGATATTTGTTTTTCTCTTCTTCGGACAATTTATGCCAACTACTTGAATAATGTAATATTACGCTCAGGTGAGTATTATTAATATCAGGCCAATCATTGCCTCCTGCTCTATCTCCTTTCATAGATTTTCCGTCAAGAGCTACAGTAAATCTTACAGCCCTTAATACCGTGTAATTAGAATAAAAAAGCCCTACATCAACATGGTCTAAGTATTTAGCTTCAGCGAGCTTAACAATGTCATAACATATTTTTTCAACATCATCAATTGTCCATTTTCCCGTTCTTCTGGAAATCATTCTTAAGTCCGCTTGAAAACTTTCAAATGTTTTTCTTATATCTACCACAGTATAGGTGGCTGTTGCGAT
>CBDVAV010000567.1:0-3678 GCA_965372055.1 uncultured bacterium
TCTCAAACTTTGTGTAGCCAAGCCCTAAGTGCTGCTCAAAATTCATTTGACAATGGACATCTATATGGTATACCTTCAGGATTAAAAGATTGTATTGATAATGGCTTCACAAAACAGGAAAAAATTCAAGCCTATAAATTGCTAACAATCACTTATTTATTTATAGATGATCCAATAAGTGCAGAGAATAGTTACTTAAATTTGTTGCGTCTTGATCCCGAACATAAATTGGATCCGGGTATAGATCCAATTGAAATAATTTATCTTAGCAGGAAGTTTACAGCCACCCCGATATTTGAGATAACACTTGGAAAAGCTGGGATTAATTTTTCAAACACTTCTATAATCCATAACAATGGAACTGATAATACAAATTTGACCCTGGAAGAATATACCCCTAAAGCAGGATTTCAGCTCGGGGCTGGAGCGAATTTTAATATTACTGCCGAACTAAGCCTTAACAGTGAAATTCTTTTCTCAAATAGGAGTTTTAGTTATTCTAATGTCCTCTTTGTTGATGATCCTCAGAAATATACTGAAACACAAACTTGGCTTGAAACGCCAATCTATTTGAAATATACACTTCAAAAAAATCAATTTTATCCCTTTGTTTATGCAGGTTATTCTTTTGAGATGTTAATAGGTGCCAATTGGAATATTAGTGTCCAAGACATTACAACTAAAAGTGACAATTCAATTGACGAAATTACCCCAGTCACAGGCCCTAATGTAAATATTGAAAGTATTAGGGAATCCTTTAGCAGTTCTTTAGTAATTGGATTGGGATTAAGGTACAGAATTGGATACCAATACCTCTCTTTCGATTTACGAGCAATAGGTGGCTTAAAAAATTTAGTAGATGCAACAAAACAATTGGATACTTTAGATCCAAAAATTGAAGAGCTAAGATTCAGGTATGGAAGTGTAGAAGACGATTTCAGGCTAAACAGCTTATCCTTTTCTATTGGATATGTCAGACCTCTTTATAAACCAAGAAAGATTGTAAAGAAATCCATGAAGGGAATTTTTAGAAATTTATTTAAAAAGAAAGATTGAAATGAAGAAGATAATAAGTAGGGTTGGATTCATATTTGGCTTATCGTTATTATTTTTTGTTTCCTGTGACACCGAAAATAATGTTGCTCCCAGGTTTGAGAAATTCTTTATTAAATATTATGGAAGCCAAGGAGATCAGTTTGGGGTTGATATCAAACCACTGGCCGATGGTGGGTTTATCTTGTTAGGAACCTCGGATATAAATCCTGCAGGTGAAGCGGTGGGGGATAGAGAGGTATTTTTGGTAAGGACTGATGCCTTAGGGAATGAAGTTTGGCCTGAGCCAAAAACTTTTGGGCGGGATTTTGATGATGATGGTGTTTCCATAAACCTGGTTCCTTCTGGGGGATTTATAATTGCAGCCAACTCTTTTAATGCCCAGGGAAATGTAGATATCCTGATTTTACTTATAGACGACAATGGTACTGAGATTAATAGGGCTGTTTTTGGCTGGCCCAACACCACAGAAAAGTGCAGCACTGTTTCAGTAATATCCAACGGTTTTATGGTAACCGGTTATACAACAAACGTTGATATTGGAAAAAACGGATATAATTCCCTAACAGATTTGGAAGATCTGTTTTCAATTCGATTGGATAATAACCTGGTTGAAGACCCCCTTTGGAAAAGCATTGTGGGTTTTCCAGGGAGAGATAGAGGTCTAAGGGTTATACAAAAAATAAATGGGGATTTTTTATATTTCGGAACCACTGATAGAACAACACCCGATGTCAGGATATCTGGTAATACTATTTTTTCTTTTCCGGCTGATGATTTTGGAGAGCCTCCTGGAAATATTGAGCAATATGGTACCCAATTTGATGAAAAGGCAGGGGCTGTTATAGTAAATTCAGTAGGTGGGTTTATAGTTGCTGGAACAACATTTGACCCAGCAGCATCACCGCCAAATGATATATTTATTGTGCAGATAAGAAGCGATGATTCTTTTGAGGATAATGGTAAGATTGGAAGCTCGCAAAATGTGAGTGGCGTTGCATTGTTTGAAGCCGTTGATGGTGGCTATATTTTGTTGGGAAATTCAAACTCGGGAAGCAATCAGGATATTTATCTGGGAAAAGTATCAAATAGCAGGCAAATCCTTTGGGAAATGACATACGGTGGTAATAATGATGATAGTGTAGGCGGGGTGATCCAATTACAAGATGGAAGTATTGTACTGATTGGTACGGTAAACCTAGAAACACAGAATAAAATGGCGCTCATTAAAACCGGCCCGGATGGTAGACTAATACCTTAAAAATTGAAATACTTCGCACCCAGCTATAGGGTACCTACTGGGATAATATGTTTCACCCAAATTGCAAGAAATTAAACCTTGTCAGCCATTGGCGGATTTGAAGTAAAATTATGGATATTTGTGGCTTTATAATGGTTACATTCTTGATATAAATGTAATCAATATTATATTTGAAATAGAGACCTGTTTCTAAACCTTGATACGACCCGTACTTAACAAGAGCTTATCGTTAGCTTCCCTTACTACATTTATCATTTTCTTGTGGTCAAATCTGCTATTGGGTCAAATTACAGCCACTCCCGCAACTACTATTCATATCTGCGATGTAAATATTACTCATACCCTTTCTGATATAACTATTTCTGAAACTACACAAAATGATTTCGGTGTTGGTACTTCAGATTACATAATTGCAGCTCCAACTGGATTTCAATTTATACCTGGATCTGCATCTACAATTGATGCTGGCACAGGTGCCGGTATATCTTCTATTAACAGCACTGCTACTACAACTTCCACAGTTACTGTTAATTTTACCCATAGTAATGGAGGGGGTAATATTGATGGATTTATTATTCAAAATTTGCGTATTGAAACTACATCAATTCCACAAGCTTCCATTAATATTCTTGAGGATGCCGCTTCTGATTTTTTTCCTACTGGCAATATTCATGGAACAGTATCTAGTGGCACTTCCACAAGCTCTGTTTTGGCAGGTGCAACTACAATTTGTGATGGATCTAGCACCGATCTTACTGTGACAATAACGGCCGGGTTAAGTCCATATGATATTATTATTGATAATGGAGTTGGGCTAATTACAGGGTACACCAGTGGAAGTAACATACCAGTGAGTCCATCCAGTACAACTAACTATAATTTATTGAGTGTGGTTGATGCCAACGGATGTTCAGGCACTGGTCTCAGCGGAACCCCCATGGTGACTGTTATTCCTGCGCCAACCAGCGATGCAGGTGCAGACGGAGAGGTTTGTGCCGACCAGGCCACTTTCACTATCAGTGGGAGTGGCTCGACCAATGGTGCGAGCATTGTATGGTCTAGCAGTAGTCCAGGAACTTTTGTTGACAATAGCGCAGAAGATCCTGTTTATAATATCCATGCGGATGATGTCACTGCCGGAACAGTAATCCTGACAAAACGTGTTAACGGCAATGCCCCTTGTACTTTTGTTACCGATGCGATGGTGCTGACCGTAACGGCGCTCCCGAGTGCAGCAGCGGCGGGCACCGACATCGGCCAGTGCGACAACACGACCTTTACGATGGCCGCCACGGCCCCTGCAACAGGAACAGGCGCATGGAGTATAGTAGGAGGGCCAGGGGTGATCACCGATGCGAGTTCAC
>CBDVAV010000568.1:0-3678 GCA_965372055.1 uncultured bacterium
AAAAGCTAAAAAAAGAGGATATAAACCAGGAGATATTTGACCTTTATGATGATTACGCCCATAATAAAATTGACCGGAGAGGATTCATGAACAAACTTTCTGTTTATGCCGTCGGTGGTGTAACTGTAAGTGCTTTGGCCTCTTTTCTTCTGCCAAATTACGTGCAGGGCAAAACCGTATCCCAAGATGATCCCAGGATCAATGAAGAAAGAATTGAATATGATTCTCCAAAAGGTGCCGGCAAAATGAGTGGCCTGTTGGTTAGCCCAGCTAAAGAAAGTGGAAACCTACCTGGCATCGTGGTGGTACATGAAAACAGGGGACTGAACCCTTACATTGAAGATGTAGCGAGAAGAGCCGCTTTGGAAGGATTTATTACCCTTGCCCCCGATGCCCTCACTCCCCTGGGCGGCTATCCCGGAAATGATGACGAAGGCAGAACAATGCAACGAACAAGGGACAGGGAAAAGATGTTGCAGGATTTTATAGCTGCTTTTGATACACTGAAAGCGCATGAAAAGTGCAGCGGCAATTTGGGAGTTGTAGGCTTTTGCTTCGGAGGTTGGATATCCAACATGATGGCGGTACGTATTCCCGATCTGAAAGCTGCAGTTCCTTTCTACGGGGGACAACCGACTGCCGAGGATGTGCCCAAAATAAAGGCACCATTGTTATTGCAATATGCCGGACTTGACAAGAGGGTAAATGCCGGCTGGCCTGCCTACGAAGAAGCACTGAAAGAAAATGGGAAGGACTATAAAGCCTATATTTATCCCGATGTCAATCATGGGTTTCATAATAACACCACACCTCGCTATGACGAAACAGCAGCAACGCTGGCTTGGCAACGAACCATTGAATTTTTTAAGGAGCATTTGATGTAATCAAGAAGAATCAGTTTATAGTAGGGGAGGCCTTTTTCATTTGCAATCTCGCTTCACTTCTTGGAATACAGCGGGCAATCTTTTGACATCCCTGTCTCAAACCTATAAGTTTTCGTTATTATATTTGGAGAAATGAAGTTATTTATATCCATCTATCTCGGCACTTTTTGCATGATTTGTCAAGGGCAATCAATTGATAAATTGATTTTAAGAGGTGATTATTCAAGCCGGGATTCCATTCAGGTTACCCGTGCGTATTTGAATGCCAACCAAGCCGTTAATCGGATGTACAATGCTATGATAGCAATTTGGACGGTTGGGCCACGGGCAGCACAAAGTAAAAAATGTTTGAGAAAAGAGAGATGGGGAAATGATGCAGCGTTTATGACATGGTTAGGCCAACCTGAAAAAATCAGGATGGCCTTTAGAAAAATCAGGAAAATTCATTCTAAATACAAGAGGAAGATCTTTCTTGAGGTGACCAAAGAAAACAAGGGCAGTTGTAATCGTTGGACTAGTGCATGGACCATACCTTTTGGCAAAGTTAAGATCAGGTTGTGCGAAAGCTATTTTAAATACAGAACCAATCTTCATGAGAAGACCCTCATTCATGAACTTGGGCATGAGGCAGGAATGCTCTTTGACAATAAGATACATAATTGCTGGAGAGCTAGGAGGGCTGCAGGATCAAGCAATAGTAATGTAGCCAAAAGAAGCCCGGAGAATTACGCCTGGTTGGCCATGAGCTATCTGGGTCTGCAGTGTTCTTATTAATGGTGTCAAGGATACGGAGCTGATTGCCCAGCAGGGATTGCCGCACACTCTTGGTGATTATGAAACTTATCTCATTATTCTTTCTGGATCTAAACTCGCATGAGAAACTGGTTTTCATGGATAAATTATTATCTTTAATTAGGATAATTTGAAAAACAATGCTGAATTTTTATAAGATCGTAAAGGAGAACCTAAGCTTTAACAGATTTGAATATAAGGAAACAGTTTGCTTGGAATACGTATGTCCAATTGATGCAGAGCAAATTGGTATTTTTTCAAAAAATGATTACTTGGTACACGTTCTTAGTGGCAAGAAAACCTACAAGACAGTAAATGGGGAATGGACTCTGTCACCTGGCCAGACACTCTATTTAAAAAAAGGGGCAGAGGTTATTCATCAATATTTTGATGATGAATATTGTATGCTTGGATTTTTTATCACCGACGATTTGATTAAAGAAACATACGGTGAAGCAAAAGGGCAAATGAACCTGAACAGTTCCAGGGACCCATTGGAATTCACCGCTGTAGAAGTTCAGCCTTCCAGCTATCTGGAGGGGTACTTTCATTCAATGCTAACCTATTTCAGAGGTAAAAACCGTCCTCCAGACCATATTCTGGTACTAAAATTAAAGGAACTCTTGATTACCCTTATGAATAGTGACCCCGTGATTACTGCTTATTTTAATCGGCTAGCAGAAACAGATAAGCCATCATTGCAACAAATAATGGAAAAAAATTATTGCTTTAATCTTAAGCTGGAAGATTATGCAGAATTATCATATAGAAGCCTTTCTACTTTCAAAAGGGATTTTCAACAAGAGTTTAATAAATCGCCCGGTAAGTGGTTGTTAAAACGCAGGTTGCACCATGCCGCCAATATCATAGTTAATTCAAATTTGAGTATCTCACAGGTAGCCTTCGATTCTGGATTTGAAGATTTGTCACATTTCAGTAGGGTGTTCAAAAAAATGACAGGATCCAACCCCACCGAATACAAAAAAGCCATGGCAAATGCCTGATTTTTAAGATTGGACTGAATAATCAAGTTAACGGCCTTTTTAGCAAAATATTAGACTTCCAATGTTCATTCATTTGTGTAAAATAAACAAAACACAAAAGTTATGAATGAGAAAAAGAAATTAGTGATTGTAATCACACGTGGTATGAACGACGAACGTTCATCTGTTGCCTGGAGCATTGCCAATGGAGGGATCAACTCAGGCCTTGATGTTTCCGTTTTTCTTACCAGTTCAGCTATTGATTGGGTAAGAAAAGGTGCAGCCGACAGGGCTCATTTAAACCCTGAAGATCCAACCATGAAAGAGATGATTCAAAATGTAATCGATAATGGTTGTGCCATTGGCGTTTGTCCTCCTTGTGCCAAGGTAAGGGGTTACACAGAAAATGAACTTATTGACGGAGTGACCATTGTAGGCTCAGGATTTATACATGAACCTATAAAGCAAGGTGCTGCAACCTTGACTTTTTAAAGCATATCTAGCACAACATAATTTAACCAGTTGAAATAGTTATACAATAAGGTAAAACTTTGTATACTATTTCAGCTGGTTTTGTAATGGTTATTTTAAATTGTGGAAATTGGATATTGGCTTGTACTGACCAAAAACCATTGGATAGCTTCCAGCTAGGCCAAACGGTGAGCGGGACTTGAGACCTACTATTCAACCTAGCCTAGCACGGATATGTTATCAATGCCCGTGGAGAATGGTTTAACATTAATATCCCCTATAAATAGTTTAATTATTCCCCAATTGTATACTATTCTTTCATTCACTATCTTTATTACACTCAGTATATATGACAAGTGCATAAGCTGCTTCGCATTGGATTAAATGATAAACATTGAGTATGATTCGATTTTTAGTTTTAATCACATTGATTTTAACAATTAACTTTAAGGTTTTAGGTCAAAATGATTGGAGGCCTGGTTTTATAATTGATAATCAAATGGATACAATTCATGGATTAATAGATTATAGGCCTAATAGAAGTAATG
>CBDVAV010000569.1:0-3674 GCA_965372055.1 uncultured bacterium
AAAATTTAATCATCTTAGCAGAACAGCTCCACATAGGAAGGCAATGCTTTCAAATATGGCATCATCATTAATTATTAATAAAAGAATTAATACAACTGTTGCCAAGGCTAAAGCTTTAAGGAAATACGTTGAACCCCTGCTGACTAAAGCAAAGCAAGATTCCACGCACTCCAGAAGAATCGTTTTTTCCTATCTTCAGGATAAGTATTCAGTACAAACCCTTTTTGATGAAATTGCAGAAAAGATCAGTGGAAGGCCGGGGGGATATACCAGAATACTCAAAACTGGAAATCGACTGGGAGATAATGCTGAAATGTGTATAATTGAATTGGTTGATTATAACGAAGCATTATTAAAAGAGGCTAAACCTACGAAGACTAAAACAAGAAGAAGCAGGAGGGGAAAGAAAGCCACCAAAACTGAGGAATTACCAGTAGCCGAAGCAATTAAAGTTGAAGAAGTTGTGGCTACAGAAGACGCAACCGATACGGATACCGATGAGCCAATAGTTGATGCTGAAGAACCTATAGTGGCAGAAGAAGTTGAGGTTGTGGAGGAATCCCAAGAAGCGGGTGCGACAGAAGAACAGGCAGAGGAAAAAGAGGCTACCGATGACGCAGTGGTGGATGCTGAAGAACCTGCAGTGGCAGAAGAAGTTGAGGAGGTCGTGGAGGAATCCCAAGAAGTGGAGACTACGGAAGAACAAGCAGAAGTAAAAGTGGTTACTGATGAATCAGTGGTGGATACTGAAAGGCCTACCATGGCAGAAGAAGCTGAAGAGGTAGTAGAAGTATCCCAAGAAGCGATGGCTACGGAAGAACAGACAGAAGAAAAAGAGGTTACCGATGACGCAGTTGTGGATGCCAAAGAGCTTGCAGTTGAGAAAGATGGTGCTAAATCGGAAACAGCTGAAAAACCAGAATCCGAAGAATCGGTAGAAGAGATTACCAGTGAGCCTGTAGTTGATGCTGACGGGACTGCACCAGAGAGTGAAAGTGAGGACGATGCCACTGATTCAAATGAAAAAGAAAATTCTGACAATGTTGATGGGGAAGGTTCGAAAGAAGATGAAAAAGATGAAAAGTAAAACAAAATATCATTAAATAATATCAGGGATTAGAGTTTATCTAATCCCTTTTTTTATTTTTGTACAATTTAATCTTACCCAATGAAATTATCTGAACGACCCAAATCATATTTGTTATTGGAGGATGGATTATTATTGGAAGGAAGGGCGATCGGTAAACCTGGGACCAGTGGAGGGGAAATTTGTTTTAATACCGGGATGACAGGATACCAGGAAATTTATACTGATCCTTCATATTTTGGCCAAATAATAATTAATACAGCATCTCATATTGGTAATTATGGAACAATGCAACAAGAGCAGGAATCAGAATCCCCTAAGATAAGTGGCCTGGTTGTAAATGATTTTTCTGATTTGTACAGTCGTCAAATCGCTGACTACAGCCTTCAGACTTACCTGGAGACCTCTGGCATTGTTGGAATTTCTGATTTGGATACCAGAATGTTGGTAAGACATATTCGGAGCAAAGGAGCAATGAATGCAATTATTTCATCCGAGCTGGATCATCCTCAACTACAGTTGGAATTAGAAAAAGTGCCTTCCATGGATGGATTAGAACTTTCGTCAAAAGTTTGTACAAAAAAGACTTATACAATTGGGGAAAGAAATGCAAAACACAAGATTGCAATTTTAGACCTGGGGATTAAAAAAAGTATCCTTACAAATTTCAAGAATAGAGATTGCCAATGTCAGGTTTACCCTGCAAAGACTACCTTTCAGGAGATGGAAAAATGGGAGCCGGACGGTTATTTTATATCAAATGGCCCTGGGGATCCCGGAGTAATGGATTACGCAGTGGACACATTAAAACAAATCCTTGAAAAGAATACACCATTATTTGGGATATGCTTAGGTCACCAAATTTTGGCGAGGGCAGCAGGGGTGCCTACTTACAAAATGCACCATGGCCATAGGGGCATTAATCATCCGGTTAAGAATCTTGGAACGGGCAAATGTGAGGTTACTTCACAGAATCATGGATTTGCTGTCAGCGATAAAGATATTCAATCCAATACCAATGTTGAAGTCACACATATAAATTTAAATGATAATACCATTGAAGGATTATCACTATCTCACAAAAGGGCATTTTCTGTACAATATCACCCGGAGTCATCACCAGGGCCACACGATTCAAGATATCTATTTGATACATTTATTGAGCTTATAAAAACAGGCGAACTGATAAAATCATGAGTACTATTGAAGAAATTACTGCCCGTCAAATCTTTGATTCGAGGGGCAATCCAACTGTTGAAGTTGATGTAATTGCTGAAAACGGATCTGTAGGCAGGGCTGCCGTACCTTCAGGAGCATCAACAGGTAAACATGAAGCTGTAGAACTTCGTGACCTTGACATGGAAAACTATATGGGAAAGGGGGTTTCCAACGCTGTGGCTAATGTTAATAATATTATTGGACCAGAATTAATTGGCGTTCCTGTAATCGACCAAAATCTGGTAGATAAGATCATGTTAGAACTGGATGGAACTCCTAATAAATCCAAGCTAGGGGCAAATGCCATTTTGGGTGTATCATTAGCAACTGCCAAAGCAGCTGCAATAGCAACTGGCCAATCACTTTTCAGGTATTTAGGTGGTGTAAATGCGAATACATTACCGGTACCTATGATGAATATCTTAAATGGTGGAAGTCACGCTGATAACTCCATTGATTTCCAAGAGTTCATGATTATGCCCGTAAAAGCAGATTCATTTGCCCATGCATTTAAAATGGGTACAGAGATTTTCCACAACCTTAAAAAGGTTTTAAGTGACAAAGGGATGTCCACTAATGTAGGAGACGAAGGAGGATTTGCACCCAACTTAGGTTCTAATGAGGAAGCCATTGAAATTGTCCTGACAGCTATTGAAAAAGCAGGGTACAAACCCGGAGATGATGTTTATATTTCCATGGATCCCGCCAGCTCTGAATACTATGATTCTTCAGAGAAAGTATATCATTTCAAAAAATCTACCGGTGAAAAACTTTCTTCCGATGAAATGGCCAATTACTGGAATGAATGGGTGGACAAGTACCCAATTATTTCACTTGAAGATGCAATGGATGAAGATGATTGGGATGGATGGAAAAAATTGACTGATCTTGCAGGAAATAAGACACAATTAGTAGGGGATGATCTTTTTGTAACAAATGTGGAAAGATTACAGAAAGGTATAGACGAGGGCGTTGCCAATGCCATCTTGATCAAAGTCAACCAGATTGGAACCTTAACTGAAACTATCGATACAGTGGGTTTAGCAACAAAAAATAGTTATAAAAGCATTATTTCGCATAGGTCCGGTGAAACTGAAGATACTACCATTGCCGATTTGGCAGTGGCTTTAAACACAGGCCAGATAAAAACGGGTTCTGCTTCCAGATCAGACAGAATAGCCAAATATAACCAGTTATTGAGGATCGAGGAGGAAGTGGGGGAAACGGCTAAATTCCCTAAATTGAAAGGCTAATTCTGCTCCTTTTTGATACGCTATTTTTTAAATATTGGCATATTCTGAACTTTTGGATACCTTTGCCCTTAATTATGAATATCAGGATTCCGAAAATTACCAAAAATTTCTTCTTT
>CBDVAV010000570.1:0-3665 GCA_965372055.1 uncultured bacterium
GATTAAAAAATACATTCCAAATACCAGGAAGAACCATTTTTTGACTTTATAAAAATATTCCTTTAAATCCCTGTTATCCTTGCGGTCAAAATCCGGGAATAATATTACAGAGCCAATATAAAAGAGAAATGGAGTAAGTAGTGAAATCGTAAAATATCCTATGTTAATACTAACAAAACTTACCCTTGTCCACGAAATCCACCAGATATCCACCAGCATTCCAAATGTAAACACAGACCATAGTAAATGCACCCAATAAATGCGTATTTCATTATAAAACTGAAGTAATAGTCCCCAACCTTGAAAATATTCAAATGCAACAATACCAAATAGTATGGCATAAAATGTTATCAAGTATTCAACCTTGGAAAATCCATCAATAGACTCAACCTGAATAATTATATCATCCAAAGAAATTTCAATGTGGTGAATAATTAGCAATAACATAGAAACTAAAATAAGAATTTTATGAAATCGGGTATTGTCTATTATAATTGCAGCTATGGACAATACAATTGCTGTTATCCTAAAAGCATTTTCGGAAACATAGATATTGTTTTCTGCAAAAACAGGTGAGAGTATTAGGTTTGAGAAGAAAAAAACTCCAAAAAGTGTAAATAGTTTATTTTTTCTTAGATAAAACAATAATTTGAAATCACCATTTGTTCCTGATTTTAATTTTGGAAAAAGAATTACGGTAATAAAGTGGAAAAGTAGGGGTGTAATTAAGGAGGAATAAAAATACCAAATATCACTGGTGAGAATTTCTCCACGACTCCATGAATCCCACCAAATATCTATTAACAAACCGAATGCAAGACCTGTCCAAAGCAGATGTACCCAGTAAAACTTGGTAATTCTGAAATTTCGGGACATCCTTCCCCATCCTATAAAAAATTCTGAAGCTACGATACCATAAAGGATGGCATTGAACATAACAAGATATTCCACCTTGCTAAGCAAGTTAATCTGGTCCATTGGCTAAAATGAGATACCCGAATCTACAATTATTACCTGAAGTCTTGAAATATTCTTGAATTCTAATTTAATTTAATAATGAAATTGATTTTGATTTGAAATTTCAAATCTATTTTATCCCATAATGGATACAACGCTTACGTTAAGAATTGATAATACACCTTCCCTCAAAGGATCATTAGTAAAAAACGTGTTCACACATTTTTTTAATGACAACTCAGAAATCTCCAAGGAAATGCTTGTTGAACTGCAGGAATCAAAGGAGGCGATTAGCGTTCTGATTCTAGCCAACGATATTCAGGAAGAATACAACGCTCATATTACCCGAATTAATGAGAGATCAGTTCAATTCCTTTTATTCAGTGATTAAAACTGATAAAACAAATGTATTCTTAAAAAATAGCCTTGCCAATAAAATGATAGCAAGGCTAATTGATATTTTACGAAGCACTGGAGATTTCAGCAAAAAGCTCGTCCAATGCCGCATTGATTACATTGGAAAAATTATCAATGCCAATTTCGCTCAACTTATTTGCCGCATCACTATATCCATCACCCGTGTATTCAATAAAGTTGGGCTCCATTCCACTGAAGGATTTCTTAATTATCCTAACCATTTTCTTGCCTTTTTTGCCAGCTTTCACTTTTTCAAAGATTGTTAAGGTAATTGCATCAGAACTTCCCACTATCCTGTTTGCCATTGCTGGGTTATTACTCTGAAAAGTAGTTAATTTAACCGGGGTCTGCCAAGCCGCTCTCTGTAGAATAATATAAAAATCACTTTCGATCTTTTTTTGGTCCCAAGTACCCATTGTTTTGTTCCTGATTTCTTCGGGCCATAGTTTAACTTTATCTTCACCAAATTGCTCTTTGCACCGGGCCAAAAATTGTTCATTAATGGCATCCATTTTGTCTTGTGGAAATATATTTACTATCTCATAGGCAACGGCAGGATTTACGGCATCATCAAGTTTATCACCTATTTCATATTCAGCTGAATATGAATACGCTCCTTTCTCTCCTCCACCCGCCAGCTTAAGTGCATAGTGAGAGTGAAATTTTAACGGGGCGACATAGATTACTCCTGCTTTATCAATTCTTTCTTTAAGGGATTGTGAAAAACCGAAATTCATACAACAAACAGCAATAATTGCCGCCATTGTAATTTTTGTAAATCTTTTCATAACTAATAGAGGTTTATTGTTAACAATGTTTGGTTCAAAAAGGTAGATAAAGTTGAGAGCCTTATAGTTATTTTTCAATGACTTTTGTCAGTTTTGGTAAATATGGATTTACTAAATAAATCTAAGGGATTGATATCAACTAAAAAAGGATAATATTGAGTGGATGGAGAATTAGTAAAAGGCTGTTTTCAAAAAAAAGGTTTATGAATGAAAACCGTATTGGGGCAGTCATTCATAAACCTATTTGATTAACTACAGGTATTGATTAACTATAGGTAATAATATTGTATTTCTATTCTGTTGCCTGGGGTACTTCCATCCATTTGAAAGTTGGTTCCCCAACTACTCCGCCTTCTTGCATTTTTGTTTTCAGTTCTTCAGAAGCTGTAAATTCCCTGGCTTTGTCCAAGTCGTCGAAGGCGAACATTATGCTGATCATGTTTGCATTGTCCTTATCTTTCGCTACACCAAGTGTAATCATTCCGGCTGCTGCTCTGTTAGTTTCGTCTTCATCAAAAAGCGGCCTCCATTTTTCATAATCCTCTATTTCATGGGTAATCAAAAGTCTATATCTCGAGGTTATTTCGGTGTCTTCACCGATTGAGGATTGTATATCCCAGTAGGTAATATTGGGAGGGCCGGCAACACCCGCATTATCCATTACGGTTTTAAGGTCTTCGGAGTCAGCAAAACCAGCAGCAGATTCATGATCTTTCGACCTTGAGACTACCATTACATCATTAGGGTTATCTATGTTAACCAATACATCTAGTTCCTCTAAGCCGGCTTCATCCCTCATTTGCTTATGTTCATCATAAGCTGCTTTCCAAGTGGCCCAGTCATTTACTTCATGGTTAATGGCAAGAATGGTAAAAGATTCAGCTACCTCATCAGAAACTTCCTCTGTAGCTTCAGCTTCAGCAGTTTCGTCAGTTTCTTCAACTGTCTCAGTGGAGCCACCACTGCAAGCAGCAAGATAAGCTGCGATAGTCAATAGTGTAAATGGGTATAATAATTTTTTCATGGTAAAGATTTAGGTTGTTTTTTTCAAAATTTAAGTATTTAATTCGGCAATTACAATTAGAAATTGAAATTCATAAATCAAAGTACCATAACAATCAGGTGATTATTTTTTCTTAAGTTGGCAACTCAACATTGTTGAAGGAAACTTACACTTAAGGAATTTACTGAAATTTTAGAGTTGATAATTATTCAAGTATCATAAAGTATATTAAATTGACGAATAATTAATCATCTAAACGGCACCTTATGAGCAACTCTAGCAGCCTATGGAAAAGGTTGAGATACAGTTTTGACAATATTATGTCCAAGGGGCCGTTTGTCTCGATATTGTTGTTATGGATCGTATCTTTTTTTATCATATTTTTTTTCACGGTCATTCTTATCATTTTCAATATCAGACCCGAGGGGGATTTAAACTTAAATTTCTTCGAGGCCTTTTGGATGAGTACTATGAGGACCCTCGACCCTGGAACCATGGGA
>CBDVAV010000571.1:0-3651 GCA_965372055.1 uncultured bacterium
AATCTTTTTCAATAAATGATTTAGGAGCCAAACTGCCTATTAAAACTGGTATTCAGTTTCAATCAATATATCATTTCATTGCTAAAATGTGCAGGTTGAGGTATTTTTGGTTACCTTCTCATTAATGAAGGGCATTAAAAACATAGCATAACTACAAGTATTAAAAATTAAGAACTGAGCAGACATTTTATATGTTTTACTGGAGTTTCAAAATGATGGGTTTGTAGTATTTTATCTGCTTTCGGAGAAAACATCATGATCTAAGAAACTTTTAATAACCTTCAGCAACAGTATAAGATTGGCGATGAATTTATTTACCATATAATTATAAAGAATAATGGTAATTGATATTTGAATTTAACCAAATCCGTATCTCTGTAATTTATGAAGTACTTCTCATCTTATATATTTTTTCTTTTTCTTGGTCAGATAATCTATGGACAGACTGCAAATTTTTCTTCACCTACTACTGTTTGTATAGACCAAAATATTGATTTGAACAACTTATCAACTGGATCAACATCTTATGTATGGGACTTTTGTTTTGATGCATTAGGCAATGAAGTTGAGACTGTGGATTTTGGGGAATTCCCAGGGTTAAATAATCCAGAGGGGATTACAGTGATATACGATCAGGGAGAGTGGCATGGATTTTTATTGGATGATGCCAACAGTAAAATATACAGGTTGGACTTTGGCTTGGGAATTGATAGCCCAGACCCAATTACCAATGCCACTGAACTTGATCAGGCGAACATACCAGGTTTGGTATCATTGCCCGAAGAGATAAAGTTTATAAAAGAAGGTGGTAATTGGTATGGGTTATTAGCAAACCTTGGAGGGAATAAACTATCGAGAATCGATTTTGGGAATAATTTATCGAACACGCCCAGTGGGGGATTCAATATAGGAAACCTGAGTAGTTGGAGCAATATAAGGGGATTGGATTTGGTTAAGGACGGAAGTAATGTGATAGCCATTGTAGGTGATTTCGTTGGCAATAAAGCTACACTTATCAACTTCGGGAGCAGTATAACCAATGCACTAAATCCACCCACAGACGTATTGGATATTGCAGTTGGGCATCCACTAGTATCCCAACCATTCGGTGTAGGGCTGGAGCAGGATTTAAATGGGGACTGGTATGGTTTACTTGCCAACTTTGGGAATGGGAAGATCCTCCACATGAATTTTGGAAGTAATTTGTTTAGCAATCCAGCAACTGATGATATAAAAGAAATAGGAGTAGTAAGTTCAGCAACAGGTGTGGTACTGGAGCGTGATGGCAATAACTATTATGGGATCATAGAAGGTAACTCTAGTGGGGTATACCGGGTAACATTTGGGAACAGTTTGGGTTATGATCCTGGATTAAGCATTGAACAAATTGATACCGAGGGCAAGATAAATGCAGGGGCAGGGCTAAGTGCTGTAAAAGTCACCCCTGACTGGAGGATATTTACAATAGAAAGTAATAATAAGGTTGGGAGAATATCATTTTCGGATAACTGTAGTATACCAACCTTATTGAATAGTACCGATACAGAACCTACAGGGTTAAATTACAGTACAGCAGGGCAATATGCGATTGAGTTAACAGCTTTTAATAGTGGCGGGAACACAGACATTGTTGAAAAAATCATCACTGTTACAAGCAACCAAGCTCCGGATATTGATTTTAACACAACTAACCAGTGTATTAGTTTGACCAACAATTTTACTGCCATCAATATGTCGGGAGATATTAACGCGTACAGTTGGGATTTTGATGGAGATGGATTAGAAGACAGCAACCTTGCTTCTCCTGATCATACATATAGTATTGTAGGATCCTATCCGGTAACACTTACTGTTACCAGTACTTTGGATTGCATCAACAGTGTGAAAAAAACTATTAATATATATAATGCCCCCACTGCTTCATTCACACTTCCGGCGGGCAGTCTTTGTAGTAATACTTCCCTGGCTTTTACCAATACCAGTACATATGATGTTGCATCACCGGTAAGCTGGGATTGGGATTTTAATGGAGAAGGAAACAGCACAATAGAATCTCCTTCATTTACTTTCATTAGTGGAGGTACTAAAACAATAACCCTAACGGCTAATTTGGCAGATGGATGTACAAGTAATCAACAGGAAGTCATTATACTTACTGAAGGACCTTCCGTAGATTTTGATTGGAGTAATAATTGTTTTGGAAACACGGTTCAGTTTATTAATAATTCTGAGACCACGAACGTCACCTATAATTGGGATTTTGGAGATGGATCGCAGATTAATACTGGTATTGAGCCTGCTCATGCTTATGCTATAGCCGGAGACTATGATGTAATACTTTCGGTAACCAATTTGACAGGTTGTGTGAGTTCTTTAACAAAAATACTTACAGTAAATGATCAATCTTTAGTAGACTTCGATTTTTCAGGTAACATAGAAAATTTCCCGGTGAATTTCACAGGACAAGAACTTACTTTGCCAGGGGATAATATTGATAGCTGGTCTTGGGATTTTGATGGATTGGGTTCGTCAATTATTCAATCCCCAAATTTTACATTTTCAATTCCTGGAGATTATTCAGTTTCCCTATCAATTATAACTTTACAGGGATGCAGTGAAGAATTAATCAAAACTGTTACGGTGGTTGAGGCTGAAAAACCGACATCAATGTTTGCCACCGCCTCACTTTTATGCATAGAAGAAGGTCTTATGATATCAAACACCACTGTTAATGGGGTATCCTATTTATGGGATTTTTGTTTTGATGCATTAGGCAATGAGGTTGGGACTGTGGAATTAGGAGAATTTGTAGGGTTAGATAATCCGGAGGGGATAACAGTGATATATGATCAGGGAGAGTGGCATGGATTTTTATTGGATGATGCTAACAGTAAAATATACAGATTGGACTTTAGTTTGGGCATTGATAGCCCAGACCCTATTACTGGTGCCACTGAGCTTGATCAGACAAACATTCCAGGCCTGGTATCATTACCAGAACAGATAAAGTTTATAAAAGAAGGAGGCAATTGGTATGGGTTAATAGCAAACCTTGGAGGGAATAAACTATCGAGAATTGATTTTGGGAATAATTTATCGAACACCCCCACTGGGGGATTTAATATAGGGAACCTGAGTAGTTGGAGCAATATAAGGGGTTTGGATTTGGTTCAAGACGGAAGTAATGTAATGGCCATTGTTGGTGACCTTGTTGGCAATAAAGCAACACTTGTCAACTTCGGGAGCAGTATAACCAATGCACTAAATCCACCCACAGACGTATTGGATATTGCAGTTGGGCATCCACTAGTATCCCAACCATTCGGTGTAGGGCTGGAGCAGGATCTAAATGGTGACTGGTATGGCATACTTTCCAACTTTGGAAATGGAAAAGTACTCCACATGAATTTTGGAAGCAATTTGTTTAGTGATCCAATAATAAATGAGATAGGGATAGTTAATTCTGGCACTGGCGTATCCCTTGAACGGGATGGTAATAGCTACTACGGGATAGTAGTAGGCAACACTAGTGGGGTATACCGGGTAACATTTGGGAACAGTTTAGGTTATGATCCTGGGTTAAGTGTTGAACAAATCGATACCGAGGGCAAGATAAATGCAGGGGCTGGGTTAAGTGCTGTAAAAACCACC
>CBDVAV010000572.1:0-3650 GCA_965372055.1 uncultured bacterium
ACAGGAAACACTAAAAGTATTGGCAGGTATGGGTGTTGAAGTGAAGGTATTACGATCAAATATCGTTTAAACCAAGCTCCAAGAATCACGAAAATTGATATAATCATTACCGGTAATGGTTTTCTGGCTGGTGCAAAAATTAGGATTACTATAGGCAGGATCAATCCAAATATTTGGACAATCCAATACATGGTAGCATATTTTCCAAAGAACAGTTCTGTAATATGCTCTCCTTCAACGCCAACCATTTTAAACGCGGGCCCTAGGTATTCATTTATATTAAAATAGAGGTAGATCAATGATAATAATACCAATAGCTTACCCATATGATCAAAATGTTTATCCGTAATGTATTCTTCTAACTTTAGGGACCTCTGTATAAAAAACATTGCCACTATTATTACACCTGCTCCTGCCATTAGGGCACCTGAAACAAAGTAGGGCCCTAAATTTGTACTGTCCCAGCCTGGTCGCCAGGTTGTTGAGAAAAGCCAGGAAGTAACTGTGTGTATGGCAAATGCAACTGGAATAACCACTATGGTGAGAATAAAGGAAATCTGATGAAGTATCTTGTATTGTTTTGAATTCCCTTTCCAATTGATTGCAAAAATTCTATAAAACTTTTTTTGCCACTTTGGGATATCTGATAGTTTGTCCCTGCATATTGCCAGGTCAGGGATTAGTGAAATGTACAATAGCAATACACTAATGCTAAGATAAGTGGTGATAATTATTACATCCCAGATAATTGGTGACTGTATTCTCCCATGAATAAGAACATTGATGAACCTATCGGGGCGGCCCATGTCAACAATGATGATTACACTGGCACAAATAATTGCACCAATGGCAATTATTTCAGATATCCTGGTTAGTGGAGTAGACCATCCAGCTTTAGATAATTTCAAGATTGAGCTTACCAGTGATCCTACCAGGCTAATGGCAACAAAAAACACAAAATTTGAAATGTAAATTCCCCATGAAGTATAATCCCTCATGGCCGTAACAATTAATCCATATCGCACTTGTCTGTAATATGCATATATCCCAATCGCGATAATAATCAATAATATGCCTATAAAAATTTGATCCCTCTTCCTTCTTTTTTTTATATGTCTTAGCAGATCACTTTCTATTTTTTGCAGTGATTGTGATTGATCCTCTTCTTCGTGACTAATTGTATTATTCATGTCTTTAGTGCTTTTCTAATTCTGAACCTTCCATTTCCTTAAAAGGGAATAACCTGTCTGATGGAGGCAAATAATAGACATTGGGTTCAGTTCCAAGTTCTTCCAGGTACCTATAACCGGCTTTGTCTTTTAGTAACTCACTAAATCTGACAGTTTCGTCTCCATTAGTTACCGAATCAGCTACTTTATCTCCAAAGTACAATGCCCCATTTGGACAGGCGGTTATACAATGAGGTAGCTTGTTTTGCCGAAGCATGTCTGGACAGAAATCACATTTTTCCACGGTGCCAACTTTACTGGGTATGCTGGTTTCCGGGGAGTATGTGCTGTGATCATCTGTTGCAGCTGAGGCAGGATCCCCCCAGTTAAACACCCTAGCTGAGTAAGGGCAGGCCGACATGCAAAATCTACAACCAATACATCGTTCATTGTCTATCAAGACAATGTTATCCGAGCGCTTATAAGTGGCGCCAACAGGACAAACCTTAACGCATGGTGGGTTATCACATTGGAAACATTTCTTTGGCATCCAATATGGCGAGGAATTTTCATTGTCCTGCATCTTGAGGACTTTGATAAATGGACGATCAGGTGTTAACTTATGATGATGGTCGCAAGCCTCAATACATTTTCTTGCATTTCTGCACCTGGAGAGGTCTGCTACCAGTACCCATTTTTTACCTGGAATACCTTTGCGTGATTCTGCAGGTGTTACCGGCTTATATGGAACCTCCTGTACCCTTGATTGATCGACTTCAACCAACTTGCCATCAGTGGTAAGTAGTTTTACCTTTTTTCCGACTTCCTCATCCCCTTTCTTTAGAACATATGCTGAAGTTCCGGCCACGGTAACAGCTCCGGCAGTCAAGCCATATTTAATAAAGGACCTTCGATTACCTTTCTTCATGTTTATTGAATTTTATATTATTTACTTGACCCCGCTTTGCTCCAATTCATAATCTCCATTTTTGAATTTTTCATTCAATAATTACAGTTGATCAAAGCTAATTGTGCTATCAGATGAAAACTATGATTGATATCAAGTAGAGTTGTGATATAAGTCAGTCAAATGAATGCCGATTCAGGCATAAGGATGGTTGCCCTATTCTATACTCAATGGTGAAAAAAAAGCTCCAGACTGTTTGCCAGAGCTTCTATTAGTAGTAACGATAAGGACATGGCTAGAAATTCCAGTTTCTGGTGATGTTAAACCCTATGACAAACCCACCATTTGTAGGATCGTTACTATTGAACACATTATTCTTTTGGGGTATAATGGCATCAAAACTTCCCAGGAATATCTGAAAGGCATGTGCACTGGTGGCAACTTCCAATCCAAAGCTAATATTTGGATTTGGGTTTCCCACTTTATGATCAGTTATCGGTTGATCATAATTGATTAAAATGGAAGATTGAGCTGAAAGTTTTATTCGCGCTGCAGCAGCAATTGCAATATGATCATTGTTTGTATCTGAATCCAGGAAGCCATTACCGTCAACGTCTATTTTCGTAGACACATTATAATGAGACAAACTGGGAGCTATCATCATAGAAAAAGCTGGCGACCATTTTCTGGAAATAATAACCTGATGAAAAAAGGATAGTCTGTCTGAGTTATTTTCATTGGGCAACAGTGATTTTTCCCGGCCAGTTTCAATCGCAACATTGCCATAATACGTGATACCTATCGGCATACTACCAGACCTGGTTTGCTTGAAAATAGCATATTTGGCACTAAAGTCCTGTATCTCATTTCGTTTTGTGGTACCGAACCCAATAGACAAATTTTCAATTATTGTATAAGAAAATCCTAAGCGGATATTGGAGGGTAGCCACATTCCGAATAAATCTGAGAAGCCGTGTTCAATCTCTCCAAATCTGTGTTGGATCATAAATTCAAATGTTCCTTTAGAATGAACTATTGGAGTTTGATTATCGATTATCCAGGAACTTTCAAAGGGAGATCGTACGGGTTTGTCTTCCTTAATTTCCTCATCCTCATCCTGTGCTTTTAGCTGGACCGGGATGCTGCTGGCAATAATGAATAATAGTGCCAGTAATCCCTTTGTAATATATTCCGTATTTGTCTTCACTAGTTTCATGACTCTCATTGTTATGGTTTGTTAATTTTTTGGGGCACCGTTTCTTACCCAATCAAGAATTTGCTTTATTTCCTCTTCATTTAATTGTCCTCCTATGGGCATATTCCCACCATTTACTTCTGTAAATAATAAGCTTGATTTAGGCGCAATCGTATTTATATAACCGCCATTTACAATGTCATTATACGCCTTACCAGCCACTAATGAAGGGTTATGAGATGGTTGGCTATCATGGCATCCTGAAGTATTACAGTTTGCATTAAATATAGGAATAAGGTCATCCTGAAAACTTACAAATCCAGCGGGGCCATCTACTCCTAAATTAGGTAATGGTTCATCATAGTAGCATGAATATCCC
>CBDVAV010000573.1:0-3624 GCA_965372055.1 uncultured bacterium
AATTCTTCTTTGAACCATTCAACAATCTTATCTTCGCTACCATCTCCATTAATATCTTTTTCATATATGTCTACTATGTAATGGCCTTTTGGTATGCATATCACTGAATCAAGTTTCTTGATATCGGATTTTGATTGCGTTTTCTGATAACAGCTATCTGCCACTTGAGCCACAGAGCACAATTGAAAACATACAAGTATGAACATCACTAAAATGGTCTTCATTTTTTCTTTGCTTTACAGGAATTAAACATTCCTTCTATCATCTCTTTAAAAAGCCTCTTACGATCATCTAAGCCAACAACTCCTCCATTTACTAATTTCGTTACTGGGCGAACACACCCATCATACGTATTATCACTTTTGCATTCTGTATCTAATTTGGAAATTGCACCTAGTCGGTTGATTATGAAGGCTGATGCTGAAAGAACCGTGGCCTTTAAATCAGTTTTTACATCATCCGGATTACTCACCCAATTATAATTTGTATCGAAAAGGCTATTGCACTTGTCGGAAATAGCTTTATAATTTCCTTTGCCAGTCAACTGAATGGCTCCCCTTCCACGATATTTGTATCCATCACCGCTAGCGACATCTCCATTCCCATATCCAACACCATTTGAATAAACAAGATTAAGCAATTTCTTTCCGTTATCTTTCTGCTGAGTACTTGTAAGCGGATGTTTCTTGTATTCCCCTTCATCATTTTTAACAAATCCGGTTTTGATCTCCACCTTGTGATCCTCCTTATTTTTCCATTTGAAAGCTTTATCGCTTAATGGTTTATATTTAGTTATCTCATCCTCGGAATCATCCAATTTCTCATAAAGTCCCTTACCGCCATAATCCAGATAGCCTTCATCATCCCAGAAAGATTGTTTATAGAAAACTGTTTCAGTGTTGGAATTCCACTTCCATACAGTTAACATTCTATTTAAGCTGTAAATACTTCCCTCCTCAGTAGCTTGCATACCTTTACTTTCGTGATCAATCTGGGAGAAAAAATGGGCTTGCCTATAACAAGTATTTAAATCAGCTTTCTCCACCGCCAGTTTAAAGTAATCGTTAATTACTGGATTTTTTTTAACTGTACTACTTCTTGGGAATAATTTCTTTAATTTTTCATGCGTTACCTCCAAATCCCGACCACACACCTTACAAGCAAAATCATAGTTTTTTGCCCTCACCCAGAATTCCCGCTTTTCATTTTTATCACCAACTTTACTTTCCAGAATATAAAACCCTTCAGTAGGTAGTAAAAAATCATTCTCCCATTTTCCGGAAACTACTTTTTCCCATCCTTCTGAGGGAACCTTTATATCTTGATCTTCATTTTCAGGCTTAATGGTTAAGCGAAACCTCACTGTATCTTCAGTTATTACATTATTGAAAGCTACTAGATTTATTTTTCTATTGTTTGTGATGATGACATTATCATTTTTTAGGACCACATCATTACTTAAAACATTAAACCCTGTCAGCCCAGCTACAGATACTTTTCCATACTCTTCTATCACCCCCTTCATCGCCTCTGCCACACTAACATTTGCCTCTGCAACACCATTTACATCCCTATCTGAAGCAGCCAGCAACTGGTAATTGATACTGCCCGGGATGTTGACCAATGTAAAAGTCAGATACTTGTGCCCATCCGGTAAGCCTTTTGGTTTGCTTCCATGTGTCCGGCCCAGGTAACTTTCCGTACTTACATCTTGGCTGTAGTTGATGGCAACGAACACGGGTGTGTCCAATTGGTTGAGGTATTCTTTTACCTCTGTTGTAAATTCCTCTTTGCCTTCAAACTCCACTTGTGGGCTGATGTAAAATAATTTATTGGGATCATAAGCAGCAGTTTGGATGGGGCTTGCAGGGTATTCCGGCAATGGGGCCACTGTGGTAGAGGATTCGGGATATTGCAGGCCTACCAACCGCTCCATGTTCTCATTGAGGTATTTCACCACGATGTCCCGGGCTGAATCCCTTTGGCCATCGCTGTCTTTGCCCAATATCAGCCCGGCCAACAAGCCGCCACTGTTCATTAGCAGGTCATCAAGCAGTTCCTTGAGTTTGTCCGGATGGTCCACCACCAGGTCGGCAAAGGCCATGGTGTTCAGCTTTTCCCGGATATTGTCCTTTAACCCCCTGCGTTTCCGCAGCAGTTCGAACCCTCTTTTCCTTTCTATGCTTTCATTGAACAGCCTGGAATCCTGTTCCGACACCTCCCTTGACCCTGGAAACAGGGGGTTGTAGACTGTGCTTGTATATTCCATGGGCAGGTTGCCCTGCTCCAACAATGTAATCTGTCCCCGAAGAGCCTCTGAGTTGACAACAGAGTCCTGCCTGATTACTGTAAGGGTATCCTGGGCTTCCTGCTTTTTGGAGGTCAGCACTTCCACGATCAGGTCTTTGAGCAGGTTTTTCAGTATGTTGTCAATGCCCTGCAGTGCCAGCCTTACGGTTATCTCATCACCCCCTGAGAGGGCGGTGATGTCATAATTGCCTGCCTTCAAACCCGGAAAGCTGAGCTCATATCCGGTCATGGTTGCCTTTGCCGTCATTTCATCAGCTGGGGCCAAAGTCCATAAGGTAGGATATTCTGGTTGCTGTCCATATTTATTGATGACCTTTATGTCCACCCACTGATCCACTCCGGCACCATGTTCGATTTCCTCACCGTCTTTATAGTAGTCCCCCTTGAAGCTGAGCATCAGGTCTGGCAGGTAGTTTTCTTTTACCTCGTTGGTCAAAGTCTTGAGCCCGTCCAACAGGCCTTCTTTAATGGCCTTGCCCATTTTACTCCGCTTTTTAAATTCCCCGGTTACCCGGTGGAAAGGGTTGCTGTCATCAGATGCATCGAGCTTATATTTCCCCATTTTTATCTCGGGGCTTCCCTCGACAGATACAGTTACCTTATAGCCGGAACTGTCGGGGCCGTGCAGGACCGGCCGCACGATAATGTATGGCAGCGAAGGGTTCTTGAGCTTCTCCTCCAAAAACCAATTATAGGACGACAGGTAACTGTTATCTGGTTCATTTACCATTTTCCCTACGAAATATATCCGTATGCCTGTTTTGTTAAAGAAATCGTGCGAACCCTCGTCCAGGCCACTGTGGATAATCTGGTCGAGGTCAATCTTGTCAAACAGTAATTTAAGGTTTGGCCTTTTTTTGTATTTCCCCAGCATTTTTGAGAAAAAGCTGGCAGCTTCGGCATCCATCTGCCCGGTATAAGTGGCATAGGAAAGCACTGCCCAGTCCCTGAATGTATCCAAAAAGAAATCTACTTCTTTTTTAATTTTCTTCTGCATCCCCTCCTCCTCTTGGGCAAAGGAATCAATAGGCATAGTGGCCAACAGGCACAAAAGCCATGGCAAGACAAATTTTTTAGAACTAGTTGCGATAAAGGTTGGGAGTAGAGCCCTAACCTTCAAATGATTAATATTTTAGTTCTGTATTATAACTTTACCACAACATTAATCAATAATATATAATAATGAAATAGAATATTTATGTTTTTTTGAATAAGGAATGTTAAAAAAACTAATTATGGCTCATCTTCATTCTGCAATTGATAATCTTTAAACTGCTCTCTTAAAGCGGTTTTTTTAAACTTTCCAACCGCCGT
>CBDVAV010000574.1:0-3612 GCA_965372055.1 uncultured bacterium
TAAACGAAAAACCATAAAACCATGATTGGAAACTTTATAAAAATTGCAATAAGGAACCTACGAAAGCACCTGTTCTTTTCATTGATTAACATTTTCGGTTTGGCTATTGGGTTAACAGCTTTTATCCTTGTCCTGGAATATGTTTCATTTGAACTGAGTTTTGATCGGTTTAATGAAAATGGAAAGGATATATACCGTGTGGTTAATGATAGGTATCAAAACGGAGAATTGATCCAGCATGGCACAATTACATATTCTGCTGTAGGCCCACAGATGAAAGATGATTTTACGGAGATAATAAATAATGCCATAGTGGTCCCAAGACGAGGTGTAATTGGCTATAAGGATAACATGTTTAAGGAAGATTCAATGCTGATAGCAGATCAATTTTTTCTAGAAATGTTCTCTTTTGAAGTACTGGCCGGAACCCTGGAAAATGCATTGGAAGAACCTTATAGTGTTATATTAACAAAATCCATGGCAGATAAAATCTTTGCCAACGAATTTGATTCATATGATGAGTTGATCAACAAATCAATTAATCTGGGGCGTGACAATAAAGCATATTATATTACTGCTGTCTTAAAAGATGTTCCTGTAAATTCACACCTGCAGTTTAATGTCCTGCTACCTTATTCAAAATTGAAACAGGATTGGAGGGATGCAGACCGGACTTGGACTGGTTCTTCTGATTTTTGGCATTATGTTCAATTGAAGCCCGGGGCTGATTATCTTAAAATAGAATCTGAGCTAGAGGCATTCAGCGAACGACACCTCCATGGAAATGAGGTTACTGGTTCAGTAGAGAAGTTTTACCTACAGCCACTTTTCAAGGCTCATTTATATTCGGATTACGAGTACGAAATTGGGGTCGTTGGCAGTTCTCTTTCCGTATTCGGAATGATAATCATAGCATTTTTTGTCATTGTAATTGCCTGGATTAATTTCATCAACCTTTCAACGGCCAGGGCCACTGATAGGGCCAGGGAAGTAGGTATCAGAAAAGTAGTGGGTGCAGGTCGGGGATTACTGATCTTCCAATTCATGTCGGAATCCTTTTTGATCAACATATTAAGTTTAATTCTGGCATTGACATCAATTCAGCTTATTCAACCCTTGTACAATGGATTAGTAGAACTTCCACTATCAATCCGTGAATTGATGGGCAATGGATTTGGAGGGATATACACAACTATTGGCTTGATTTTGTTTTTCCTCTCTGGGGTTTTCCTTTCAGGGTTTTATCCTTCATTTCTGCTGTCGGCATTTAAACCAGTTGAAATATTGAAAAGTAAAGTCAAAATAACTGGCAGATCGGGGTGGACAAGAAAAGGATTGATAATTTTCCAGTTTATTGCCTCCATCTCCCTGATTGCGGTGGCATTTATTGTTTTTAAGCAGGTGCGGTTTATGCAATCTCAAAGCTTAGGTCTAAACATAGATCAAACATTGGTTATATCGGGTCCCTCACTCACGAGGTGGGATTCTACCTTTATTGATAGGATGAGTAATTTCAAACAAGACCTACTTAAATTTCCCAATATTACTGCCTCTGGAACTTCCCAAAGGATGCTGGGAAATACCTTGGGCCGGGTATTTAATGCCAGGACAGATTTTACTGATCCTGACTCGAAGCTTACCATTAGCTGGATGGGAGTAGATAATGATTTTGTTGAAATGTTTGGGATGGAACTGATAGCAGGACAAAATCTGACATTTCAAGATCATAATTTTAAATTTGGACTACTTAAAAACCTGATGTTGAATCAATCGGCGGTTGAAACATTGGGCTTCTCTGATCCTGAATCAGCTATTGGAGAGAGGGTCTTTATTTATGGCAAGGAATGGATTGTAAAAGGAGTAGTGAAGGATTTTCATAACAAATCATTGCAATTTCCAGTGGAGCCAATAGCAATTCAACCTTTATTTAACCCTGGAGGCCAAATTTATGCCAAGTTATCTACCGGAGACTTACAAAACACTATAAAGGATGTATAAACAATATTTTCCTGGAAACCCTTTCGAATATGTCTTTTTAGATGATCATTTTAATTCACTTTATAAGAATGAAAGAAAATTTGGGAATATATTTTCCTTATTTACGGTACTGGCTATTCTTATAGCTTGCCTTGGATTGTTTGGTCTAACCTCTTTTAGTGTTATTAAACGATCCAGGGAAATAGGGATCAGAAAAATAATTGGTGCTTCGGTTTTTAGCATTGTAAGCTTGCTTTCTACAGAATCAATGAAATTGCTTTTATATGCCAGTGTGTTGGCAATCCCTATCAGTTATTTTTCAGCAAGTAGCTGGTTAGACAATTTTGCCTTTAAAGTGGATCTTGCATGGTGGTATTTTACTGTACCAGTACTTCTGATTTTGGTAATTGCCATGTTTACTGTTGCTTATCAAACCATCAAAGCAGCCAGGTCAAATCCCGTGGATTCCCTGAGAAGTGAATGATTAACCATTACTGAATAATATAGCAAATGCTAAATAATTATCTGAAAGTTGCTTATCGCTCTTTGACAAGGAGCAAAATCTTCACATTGATCAATATTCTTGGACTGGCGATAGGAATGGCAGCCAGTCTTTCCATATACCAGTATGTATCTTATGAATTGGGTTATGACCAATCTGAAATTTCAAATAGGGTGTACAGGGTGCAAAATAACTACATACGGAGGAATGAATTGATTTACAATAGTGCAGCTACTTTCCCCGGTGTTGGGCCTGCCATGATTGAGTATTTCCCAGAGGTAGCAGATGTGGGTCGTTATTACCCAATGGGGATGTGGAGGAAATGCAATCTTACCTATCAGGGAAATGAGGAAACAACCTACAGGGAAGAAAGGCTTGCCTATGCAGATCCATCAATAATTGATCTTTTAAATTTTCAGGTGATTAAAGGTGAGGGAAAGAAATCATTTATTGATCCTGGCAAAATTTTATTATCACAATCATCTGCAAAAAGATATTTTGGAGATGAAGATCCAGTGGGGAAAACAATTCTCTTCATTGATGAAACCCAACATCAGGATCAGTTGGAAGTGGCCGGGGTTTTCGAAGACCTGCCATCAAATGTGCATTTTAAGTGCAATGTTTTGATTTCATTCAAAACATTGCACAACCGAGCTAATTATCGTGGTAATCAAGGTGCTGAAGGTTATGAATCAGATATGGGAGATTATAGTTTTTATACTTATGTCCTCTTAAAAGAGGGTGCCAATATCAATAATATAGCCAATCAGATGCCAGCTTTAATGGATAAATTAAAGCCTGGCTATATGGAGGTGAACAGCAATAGCGAGCGAATTAGGAGAAACGAAATTACTTTTGCCCGTCTTGATAACATTTATCTGGATTCAAATTTACAAAATGAGCTTTCTGTTAATGGCAATCGTACCAGGATTTATTTTTTATTGATCATAGCGGTTTTTATATTGATCCTGGCCTGGGTTAATTTCATTAACCTTTCAACCTCCAGGGCTATGGAAAGGGCTCGTGAGGTAGGGATTAGAAAAGTATTGGGATCAAGCCGTACAATGTTAATCCGTCAATTCTTAATGGAATCATTGATGATTAATTTATTTGCTTTTGCATTTGCACTAACC
>CBDVAV010000575.1:0-3611 GCA_965372055.1 uncultured bacterium
TTCAAGGTCTAAAGCAGTATTTTCTACTTTTTCTTTTAATGTTTGTTTAAATCCGTCCAGGGTTGAAGCGATACTGTCATCATAAGTACCAACTATTTGTGCGGCCAATATCCCGGCATTTTTTGCCCCGTTTAAGGCAACCGTTGCAACAGGTACACCTGCTGGCATTTGTAAGATTGAGAGTACGCTATCCCAACCATCAATAGAGTTGCTGGATTTGATAGGCACTCCTATAACCGGTAATGAAGTCAAAGAAGCCACCATTCCAGGCAAATGGGCAGCTCCGCCTGCCCCTGCAATTATCGTCTTAATACCACGTCCACGGGCTTCCTCAGCATATTTAACCATCCTGTGTGGGGTTCGATGTGCCGAAACAATGGTTACTTCAAAATGAACACCAAGTTCTTCAAGAATTTCAGCTGCCTGTGACATAATTGGGAGATCTGACTTACTTCCCATGATGATACCTATTTGTGGATTGCTCATGCCACTACTTTTATTGTTGATTTTACAAATTTCACCTTTTCTTTTAAGCTTTCAATGCTCTTGTCTAAAATTGTCACATGCCCCATCTTTCTGAAAGGTTTAGTGATTTTTTTTCCATACAAATGGATATGGGCTCCTTCAATGCTCAAAATCTTTTTCAATCCTTCATATTTGGCATCTCCAAAATACCCATCTTCCCCCAGTAAATTAACCATGGCAGCAGGCATAATAATTTCTGTGCTGCCCAAAGGAAGATTGAAAATTGCCCGTAGGTGTTGTTCAAACTGCGAGGTGACACTTGATTCAATTGTATGGTGGCCACTATTATGTGTACGGGGGGCAATTTCATTGACAAGAACATCACCATCCCGGGTGAGAAACAACTCTACAGCTAAAAGACCGATTATATCCAGGCATTTGACAATTTTTGCTGCAATTTCAGTGGCCTTCTTGGCGGTTTCGTTTGAAATATTTGCCGGTGAGAAAAGATATTCCACTAAGTTGGCTTCTGGGTGAAACACGAGTTCTACTACGGGAAAGGCCTTAATTTCCCCAGCTTTATTGCGGGCCACTATAACTGCCAACTCTTTTTCAAAATCGATGTACTTCTCTAATAAACCGGGGGCATCAAAGGCTTCATTAATTGCTGATGATGATTTTAGAACTGCTACTCCTCGGCCATCATACCCTTCCCTGGCCAGTTTATTGACTGCAGGAAGAAAATCTATTTTTTCTGATATTTCTGCTCTATTATTAACTTCGATAAATGGGGCTGTAGGTAAAGAATTTTTAATATAAAATTTTTTCTGATCAACTTTACTTTTGATCAATTCGATTATTTCTGGCTGCGGGTAAACAGTTTTTCCTGCTTTCTGAAGTTCTTTAAGGGCATCTGTGTTTACATTTTCGATTTCAATGGTGATAATGTCACAACTTTCGCCAAACTTGAGTACAGTCTCGTAATCCGTTATGGAACCACAAACGAATTCTTTGGCAAGGTCTTTACACGGGGCATTGGGATCTCCGTCCAAAACAGTTACATCAAGATTCAAATCTATGGCAGACTGGATAAGCATCCTGCCCAATTGACCTCCTCCCAGGACTCCTAATTTTGAATTGATATTAATAGCCGTACTCATGTTATAATACAGTTACTGAAATAATGGTATCACCAACCTCAATGTTATGGACAACCTCCATTCCTTTTACTACTTTCCCAAAGATAGAATAACTGCCATCCAAATGTGGAGTGGGGGAATGGGTAATAAACCACTGAACACCTTCGGTATCTTTTCCGGCGGATGCCATTCCCAGATATCCATCACGGTACCTGGCCATTCCAAGCTCTGATCGGATTGAATAATCCTCGCCTCCCCAGCCATCCCCCCTGGGACATCCCCCTTGAATAACAAAATTAGGTACTACCCTATGAAAATTCTTACCGTCATAATATCCACTATCTGCCAGGGATATAAAGTTTAGGGTTGAACCAGGGGAATCCTCAATCATTAGCTCAAGATGGATGTTTCCTTTGGTTGTTTCGACTATTACTTTTTGATCCGTGGGAATTGACTTCACTTTTTCCCAGTCGATTGGATGGTTATACTCATTGACAACTTGTTGAGGGTCTTCTGTATTTTCGAAATAGTCTATGGTTCTTTGTAAGGTCTGAAGCGCTTCATTGTCCTTGGGTAGTGATAAGCTGTTTTTGGCTTCATACAAAAAGTTAAAGTCTTCAAATATTTCTTTAAAGCCAAAGTCGGGATTTCTTATTATTCCTCCAGCAATCCCAATCAATGCCAGGTCTGTGGATCCGATGGCTTTTTTAAACAGATCAGCAAAATGTCCTTCCATTGATGCAGGAAAATTTTCAAGCCTGCGGATGTTGGCCAGTGCCTGTAATCCTGAGGTTGAAATAACTTTGTGTTTTGCACTAAACGTTTGTTCTGATATAAATTCTGATCTTGAAGCGGCCTGGCCTAATGAACTTAATAAAGCAGCCTGCTCGTAGGGATTGGGTGAATTTTCATAAATTTCAATAATGAACTCCGCGATAGTATCCTTTTTAGCGGAATTCTTCAAAGCGGCAGACAGCAGTATTGAGCGTACTCTCCAGTTGCCCATGTTTTCCGCTAATTCAAAAGCTTCATTCCCAATAAAATCAGGCTGATTCAAAAGATAATTGGCGGCAGAAATTGCGGTGTTTTGGTTCTCATCTTCTAAAGCTTTCCAAACTGCATCTTTTATCAACTGATAGTTCTTTCCAGCCATTGCTACAATACTGTTGACGCGGACTCTGTAATCGACATCATTAATTAGAATATGTGACAGGATTTCAGCACACTGTGGTGAATTTACTTTTGACAATGCTCTAACAGAAGCCATTCTCACTGCAGGGGCGGGGTCATTTTTTGCAGATTCGGCAATTAATTCAAAAAATGATGAGATATCAATATCCCTTGTGCGATAGAGAAAATGGGCTGCTCCTAACCTCGTTTCGAAAGAATTTCTAAAATCGAGCAATTCGACTGCTTTTTGTATGCTTTGATTAGAATGGTTGCCCTTTATTCCCGCCCTGTAAATCCCCCAGGCCAATCCCGATTTTTCCAGGCTATCTTGTGGTTGTTCGGATTCCAAAAATCTTAATCCTTCTTCTGATGAACATTTCCCAAGTGCCTCCAATAATTCTTTACGTACTATTGGTGCATCTTCCCTATCTAATGCCCTGATAATCGGTTTTTCAGCAATAACATTGCCTATTTGGCCTAATGCATAAGCAGCCGTGATTCTCACTTCGGTTTCGGTATCCTCCAGCAGTAATATCAATGGTTCAATGGCCATGCTGTCTTGTACCGAGGCAAATGCCAATGATGCCTCTCTTCTATATTTGGAATAATCAGAGCTAAGGAAAGCCAATAATTCCTCACTGTTCCGTTCGTCCTGATTCTGATAGATTTCTTGAATTACGAGATCTGAAAACTTATTGACTGGGGAATCTTCGGGATTTGATATTTTATCACACGAGAATAAAACCAAGGGTAAAATAAACGCCAGGAATTTTTTCATAATGAATTTAAGATTTATTGTCAAGTGATCTTTATTCCAATGGACTCCATCAATTTGGA
>CBDVAV010000576.1:0-3610 GCA_965372055.1 uncultured bacterium
GGTGGAGGCGGACTAGGACCAGGTCCTTCCAGGCCTCCTTCTTGATTTTCTAAAGTAAACTCCTAATCAACAGGCTCAATCTCGTCAGGCGACATTTCACAGGCAGAAACCATAAACAACATTGCCAGGGCGAGAAGTAATTTTACGTTTTTCATTTTTCAATAAGATTATTTTGTTGTACATGGTTTAAAAGTACAGCAATTGAGCAACCAAACCCATAAAACTGGCTTGTGACAACCTAAAGCAGGAGTCTTATGTAAAAAAACTTTACCAAACCTGTAAGGTTTAGCAAAGCAACATTTTGCCCAACTGTCAAAAATTGCAATAATTTGACAGTTGGCTGTTTTGCTGTCAAATATTTGATACTTGATCCCCTATATGTCAAAAACAGTAATAAAAATGACATAAAATATTTTTAACTGTCAAATAATTACTATTTTTGACAAAAAACAGATTAAGTGTCAGAGCCAATTCCATACGACCGTAACCAACCTTATAACCATTTGCCATTGCTGCCACCTCCAGATGGTGAAGTGGTAACGGTTGAAATAATGCAAGCGGTAAACAATGCCAATAAAGCCCTTGCAGAGTTGAAAGGGCTTGCTAAAAAACTTTCAAATCAATCCATGCTGGTAAACACTATCGCTTTGAGGGAAGCAAAAGCCAGTACAGAAATTGAAAATATTTTTACCACCGATGATGAATTATATAAAGCACTTTCTGGTAGTGACAGTAGTTTAAATGGAAATGCCAAAGAGGTACTGCGATACCGTCAGGCATTATGGATAGGCTACCAAGCGATTAAGGACAATGAAGAGTTCAGTACTGATCTATTGATAAAAATTTACCGGGAAATCAAAGAGGTAAATGATGGTATCCGTCCACCGCAAACCGAAACAACAATTAGGAAAAGAGGTAGCGGCATGCTGGGCAGTACCGTGGTTTACACACCGCCAAGAGGTGAAAAAGTAATAGAGGGAAAACTAAAAAACCTAATTGCATACTTAAATGATGATGTGAAATACCCATACGATGCTTTGATAAAACTAGCTGTTTCACATTACCAGTTTGAGGCAATCCACCCATTCAGGGATGGGAACGGCCGGGCCGGAAGAATATTGAGCACTGTTCTAATGATTCAGAAGCAACTTTTGGAGGTCCCAATTCTCTACCTGAGTGCCTATATTATTGAGCACAAAGATGATTATTATGCACTATTGAACAAAGTGACAACCCTTCGTATATGGAAAGACTGGATCCTTTATATGCTAAAAGCTGTTGAAGAAACCGCTGTTTATACCATTGAAAAGATCAACGAGATAGACAACTTGTTCCAAAAAACTTACCTTCTAATTAATGAAAAACTGCCACATATCCGCAAGGAGGTGGTGGAAGCGATATTTGAACAACCTTATATCAGCCCAAAAATACTCCTGGGCCAAAATGTGAAAAGCCTTAACACTGCCAAAAAGTACCTGGGGCAAATGCAGGAGCTGGGGATTATGGTCCCGGAAAAAATCGGCAAAGAGATTGTTTATCTGAACATTGACTTGTTTAACTTATTGTCGGAGATGTAAAATGTAATTTATCTTGTTGGTGTATGAGACAATTACAATGACACGTACACAATGCTGCACCCCGTTTTTCTTTTAATCATAATGGAATCTACATTTGACGATCCGAATTTCATCATCTTTGATCTGGTAGATCAATCTGTGTTCACTATCAATTCTTCTTGACCAGAATCCTTTGTATTTATATTTTAGAGGCTCTGGTTTTCCAATACCTGAGAATGGATTTCTTGAAATATCTTTGATCAATTCATTAATCTTCTTCAGAATCTTCTTATCTGACTTCTGCCAATACAAATAATCCTCCCAGGATTCATCTACGAAAATATATTTCATCAATCAATCAGATCTTTCTGGAAGGATGTGCCATTTTGAAGTTTATCAATTGCAGAATCGAGTCGTTTTTCGTTGGTTTTTGAGGATAATTCATGTTGAGTGGTCCTGAGTGAATTATACTCATCCAATGAGATAATAACAACGCCAGTATCTTTACCTCTGTTAATTATCAACGTCTCAAAATTCTTAGTGACATTATCAAGGTATCTTTTCATATCCTTCCTAAAATATGAGATTGTAGTCGTTAACATATTTGCTCATTTATTTGTACATATTTATGTACAAATATAACAACAAAATCATCGTAAGTCAAGATTGATTTCCGCTCAATTTTCTGAAATGGGTGGTAACTTTTTTGGCAATGCTTTGATCTCCCCCTCCCAGCTTACTAAACTTTCAAAGTTTGGTAAACCTAAATTGCGATATAATTAAGCTGAAACCTGTGGTAAAGTAACTTTACCAGACCTGCAAGGTTTAGCAAAGTAGGCATTATAAGAAAAGACAATTGATGGAGCTTTTTAATTACCTACCCTTCTTCGGATAATCGAAAAATATCAAATCCCCAGAACCATTAGTGACTTCGCTCCAGAGAGTTGATATACCTACACTTACCACCCCGGCGGTGGGAACATTGTCTATGTAAACATTGCACAGTTTATTGGCAAACCAGGTAATGCCCGGATTATGAATGAATAACATTATGGTTTGATTTTCTTCACTTTGCCTTTTGATAATATCAAATAGTTTCTGCTCGCCAGCGTGATATAAATCTTCCTCTATAACTATATCCTTTTTCGAGTAGCCAATTTTTTCTGCAATTGCCAAGGCGGTTTTATAAGCACGTTTAGCAGGGCTTGAGATCAGCAAGTCTGGCATAATTTGCTGTTTATTGAGCCTAGAACCCATTTCAGGGGCATTCTTTTTACCTCTTTTGTTTAAAGGCCGGTCAATGTCTGCCAGGCTGGGTTGGTTCCAACTTGATTTAGCATGCCGTACCAGGTATAATGTTTTTTGCATGGATTTTCGAATATGCTATTTTCTCAAAAAAACATTTCTCTTAAAACCCCAGGCTAATTTGGAGTTTGGTCCCAACCCGGCCCCATGACCACCATCCCGGGAAATGCATCGGTATGATCACCCTCGTGAAGTACCTGAGTGCCATTCACGAAGACATGCAATACTCCGTTTGCAAATTGATGAGGTTCACTGAATGTTGCCTTGTCCTCTATGGTTTCAGGATCAAATATTACTACATCCGCGAAGTAGCCTTCTTTCAACAATCCACGCTCTGCTATTTTTAGATTACTTGCCGGAAGGCCAGTGAGGCGATAAATTGCCTCGTTAAGAGGAATCACCTTCTCTTCCCTCACGTATTTTCCCAGCAGTCTGGCAAAATTCCCGTATGCCCTGGGGTGTGGATTTGATTTTAAGAAATTCCCCTCGGGGGCCAGCGATCCAGCATCTGAACAAAAGCTAACATAGGGCAAGGCAATTTGTTTCTTGATATTTTCTTCCGACATTAAAAAATATACAGTACCTACCCGGGAGCCATCATCAACCACCAAATCCATGATGGTTTCTTCCGGAGAAGTACCCCTTAAGTTGGCAACTTCGGTAAGTGTTTTGCCAGTAAGGTATTTTAAGGTATCATTTTTAAAACCTACCAATAAAAGATTATCCGTCGATCCGGCAGCAAAGTAGAG
>CBDVAV010000577.1:0-3607 GCA_965372055.1 uncultured bacterium
TAAATGGATAATACGAATAGAGGTATCTTTCTCAATATTTTAACATGAAAATAATAGAAAATTTATATCGATGAAGATTTTGAAGGTGTTCGTGGTGATTTTCGTATTAGGAGCCTGTTTTTATAATTCCTTTAGCCCGGTATACATATTTAGAAACATGCAAGCCACCGGAAGTGATTTGATGTCTATAACCAAATCTGGAGAAAGTAAAGCGGATGGCCCAGATTTATTTATGAAGTATCAAATGGAGATTCGGACAAAATATGGCCATCAAAAACCAGATTATAAACCCAATTACAAATTTAGGGAACTGGATAAAGCCTTGAAGTTAAAGTCCAGGAACTCGGCCACTTTAAGGCAAACTGGCAGTGTACTGAACCTAGTTTGGAAAGAAAGAGGACCTTCAAATGTACCTGGCAGGACCAGGGGGCTGTTGATCGATCCCCGTGACCCAAATAAAAATACCTGGTTTGCAGGAACTGCTGGAGGTGGAATTTGGAAAACAACCAACGCTGGGGCAAACTGGATAAATAAAACCCCTGATCTACCAAATCTTTCCACCACAGTTTTGGCTATTTCCAATTCCAATCCAGAGGTAATATATGCAGGTACTGGTGAAGGATTTTTTAATTCGGGATCTATTGATGGTGATGGAATATTTAAATCCATAGATGGGGGTGAAACATGGGACCAACTTTTATCCACAGCTGGTGATCTTGATTTCATAAATATAAATGAGATCATTGTAGATCCATCAGATACAAACGTATTACTGATTTGTGCTAATGGAAGCCCTCCTGTTTCATCGGGAATTATGAAATCAGTCGATGGGGGGGATAACTGGACAAAAGTCTATTCGGCAAATTCAAGGGTTCAGGACCTGGTTTTTGATCCCAATGATTTTAACATTCAATATGCAGGGGTAAATACATTTGGTGTAATTAAATCAATTGATGGAGGTGATACCTGGCAAAAGTTCAGCAGTGGATTGTCTGCTAATGGTAGAATTGAATTGGCCATTTCACCCGTGGTTTCATCCCGTATCTTTGCAGCGGTTGAAGGGGAGCTATCCGATGCCGAGGGATCTTCTGATCTTTTTATTTCTGATGATTCCGGAGGTTCTTGGTCTTTGGTTAAAGAAGAAAACGAGGGGGTTAATGTTGACTGGATGGACTCACAAGGGTGGTATAACAATTCAATTATTGCACACCCCTATGACCTCGATTTATTATACGTGGGAGGGATCGATCTACATATGTTTAAGATTAAGGCAGGTACCGCTGTAGGGCCAGACCAGATAAAAAATATCTCTGAGCTTGGAACAGATGCATTTTTGGCTTTTGAAAGTTCAACATTAAGTCATTTAAACGGGGGGTTTGGAACTGGTGTTGATTGGTTTGATAACTGGGATGGTTTTCCTATTGAGATAGCAGGAAGTGATTACACATCAATAGAAATCAGGTTTGGCTCCGGCAGAAGACAAATGGCTCATAGGTTTACAGTTCCTTCTAATGCTGGCACCAACAATGACGGAGGGGCTGGGATCGGCCCCTTGGAACATTTTTACCAGGATTATGTCCAAGTTCCTTTTGAGGTTTGGGATATTGATAATAATATTCAATTAATGGTTTCTTTTCGCGACCAGGAAGGAGATGGCAAATTTGAACTGGTACAACGGATACAAGCAGATCCAACCATAGGAAGGGAATATATATTTGTCAATGCTGTCACTTATAATCCCAACAACCCTGATTCGAAGATTGCAGCAACCGCTGGCCATGCGTATAAGAATATTTATGCTATGTGGCCATTGCTCGCTGAGGAAGCAGTATGGGACGATCAAAATCTTCCCGATTCAAAACTTGTAGTAGATTACGGGCCTTTATCTATAAGATTTCGGGAAACCACCAGGTTAACAAATAGTGGAGGAAGTTTGAATCCAGGAACGGTGCATCCTGACATCCATAATTTTGCAATCATTCCAACCACCGGACTCAACTTCAAGATTTTAACCTCGAATGATGGTGGTGTTTATATTTCAAATGATAGTAGTGTGCCTGGGTTGGGAGATGATAATTGGAGAAAAGTAGGAGGCTCATTAAATACCGGACAATTTTATGGAGCAGATAAGAAGAGAGGTGAGGATATTTATGTAGGAGGGATGCAGGATAATGGCACCTACAAATCATTTTCTAATCCCAATGCGTCTTCATCATACACATTTCAATTTGGGGGTGACGGATTCGAGGTTATTTGGAACTATGGGGATCCTGATAAGATTATTGGAGGGGCACAATTTAACAGATTCAGAAGATTTGATGGCAATACAAATTCTTCAGTGTGGTCTTCCGCAACAAACGGCCTTGAGGATGTTGGTGATGAAAAAGCCCCTTTTATCACTAAATTGGCAAATAGCCCTTTTTGGCCAAATGTTATTTATACTGTTGGTGTATCGGGTGTTTGGAGGTCAAATAATTTCGGAATAGATTGGGCACTTTTGCCCATTGATACCAAATGGGTGATCGACTCCTCAATATCAAGTTCTTATGATGTGGCTGTATCATTGTCAAATCCCGCCATAGTATGGGCAGGAGGGGCAATGACAAACCAGAGAAGTATTTTTGTTACCCAAGATGGTGGAAGGAACTTTAAAGCAGTTAATAATTATTCTGGTACAACCATAGGCGCCATCTCCGGAATAGCTACCCATCCTGAAAATGACTCCTCTGCTTTCCTCCTGTTTTCCCAAGCAAGAATACCTAAAGTGTTAAAAACCAAAGACCTGGGGCTTAATTGGGAGGATTTATCCGGCTTTGAATCAGGAGGGGTAAGCAATAATGGGTTTCCAGATGTTGCAGTTCATAGTTTACTTGTATTCCCTCATGATACTAATGTCATCTGGGTCGGAACTGAAATTGGTATTTTTGAGTCTTCTGATAATGGAATAAGTTGGGAGATTTTGGGTGGGGATTTTCCTGCTGTTTCAGTTTGGAGTATGAAAATTGTTGAAAATCAGGTAGTAGTTGGAACACATGGTCGTGGGATATGGACTGCTACCATTAACGGATTAGACTGGCCAGGAGAAATAATATCTGACATAAATAAAGAAATTGAGGTAGATGGTAATAATCTCTTATTATATCCTAACCCAGCATTTGATAGAGTAAAAGCCAAATTTGATCTACCACTTACTGATAAAATAATTGCATCAATGTATGACATCAATGGCAAGATGGTCAAACAATTAAATTTTAATAAAACTCAAACTCACGGGGGGGAAATTGAAATAGATTTAGGTGGATTAAATCCTGGTCTTTATATCATTGAAATTGATAATGGTCAGCAAAAAGTATCCGCAAGGCTGTTGGTAAAAGACAACTGATCAGAAGTGCTTTTCTGTTAGTAAATAGTTTTGCACGTAATCTTTAACCCCTTTTTCTAAAGACCAAAATTGCTTAGAATATCCGATGGATCTATACTTCGACATTTTTGCTTCAGTAAAATATTGATATTTGTCACTTATATCTTCCGGCGTATCAATGAATTCCACATCAGGATTTTTGCTCATCGACGAAAACACTGCTTTCACTAAATCATGAAAGGTTCT
>CBDVAV010000578.1:0-3602 GCA_965372055.1 uncultured bacterium
CCTCAAACCTAATACAATTGACATCACAATACCAAGACCACTCAACCAATTCCTAATGCTTCAAGCTGTAACCTAGCAAGTTCCTTTTTCATATCCTGTAAAACTTCATTGACAGAAGTATCCTTTATGATATTATTTTGCTCATACGGATCAGCTTCCAAATCATACAATTCGTCCATGTTGTCAAATCGCAGCCAACGTATATATTTGTACTTTCCTTTTCTTACTACTCTGTAGTCTAATTTAGCAGTCCAGGTAAATGGGTTTTCATGGCTGTAAAATTCCACTAAAGCTGCATCCCTGATTTTATCGGTAGTATTATTTATAAGTGGTAATACCGATTTACCCTGAATAGAAGAGGGTTTTGGTATCCTCACAAAATCCATCACCGTGGCAGCCAGGTCAATGGAAAGAACTAGTCCACTTATATCCCTGCCGGGATTTTCCAAGGGAGGGAAGCTGATCACCAAGGGGGATCTTATACTTTCTTCATAAGGCATTCTGCGCTCGACAGAGAAACCGTGCTCTCCATAAAAATAACCATTGTCACTGGTAAATATTATCACTGTGTTATTCAGAATATTTAGATCTTTGAGAGTATTTACTATCCTTCCCAGACCTTCATCTACTGCCTGCATCATTTCCGCTCTTTTTTGGATGGTTTTTTCGGATACCCCCAGGTCTACTACGTTCTGCCACAACGGATCGTCTTTTATGATTCTATTCCGAATCTCAAAAGCCTGTTGAATCACGGGTTTACCATCATCAGCTTGAGGCACCTTGGGAACGTTGGGCCTGCGTTGGATTGTTTTACCCGAATATTTGCCATCGTGCCTTTTGGCAGGGATAAAATTCTTTGGTACGGTTCTGTCTATCGTACCATCGTCATGCTGTATTGCTTCAGGGTGTATGGCTTTATGGCCGATATAGACGAAAAAAGGATCAGCTCCATTTGAACTTTCTTTTATAAAATCAATTGCCCTATCGGTAAAAATATCAGTGATGTAACCCTCTACTTTGTGGAGTCCACCGTTTTCATATAGCTCAGGGTCATAGGTTTTTCCCTGACCTTCAAAACTTACCCAATAATCATAGCCAGGCCGGGGTTCGGGACTATTTCCCATGTGCCACTTGCCTACATGTGCAGTTTTGTAACCGGCTTTTTGCAGGTCTTTTGGAAAGAGGTCAAGCATAAAACTCGCTTGATTTCTGGAGGTGTTGTCCAGAATGCCATGGCGGGATGGGTATTGCCCTGTCAGTATACTGGCCCTGTTTGGAGAACATAGGGGAACGGCATGGTAAGCCTGGGTAAAATTATATCCTTCTACAGCCAGTTTATCAATATTTGGTGTTTCCATAAATTGGTGGCCTCCAGCGCCGAATTCGTCAAAGCGCATATCGTCAACCACTATCATTACTATATTGGGAGGGTTAGTTTGAGCACTGCAAGAAATGTTAAATAGTAGCAAAAGCAACAAACATACACCTATTGAAATCTGCTTTCTTATTTTCTGAGGTAGGATAAACATAATGGGTTTGAGTTTGGGTTTGGGTTTGAAAATTTTAATACAAGATACGAGCAGGAAGTATAATTTACAATGATCTAATAGTTGAAATTCCAAATCCCACATCTCACATCTCACATCTTACATCTCACATCTCACATCTCACATCTAATTTCTATATCTTATATCCTAATAAAGATTTTCTTTTTATAAAGCCAATAGCAGAGGTACCATAGTATAAACAAGACAATCAGGCTTGTAAATATCTCTGTGGACAGCTCACCTGACCATCCAAAAAGAAGATTGGAAAAAGGATGTACAATTTGCTCAATAAACTGAGCACCACCCACGTGGGCAAACAAATAAATAAATAGTGAATTCATGCCTACAATGGCAAAAAATAATGACCATTTCTTCTGATTCCTTATGTCAATCAACCAATAAGAAAAGGCGAGGGTCAATAATGTCCAACCACCGCTGACAAGTACAAAGGAGGAGGTACAAATACGCTTTATAATTGGCGTTATCGGAGTAAGTGAATATCCTGCTATTATGCATATCAGGCCTCCAATAATAAGTATTTTCAGCTTCTGAATGGCAGTCTTGTCACTCATCAGCAACTGCCCTGCCAGTACACCCCAGATGGTATGGGCGGTGGTTGGGATTGCATTGAAGGATACCCAATGCCCACCCAAATCGGCACCACCGTATTGCAAGTCCAGCCAGGTCCCGAAATTTTCATTAGCTACAAAGGCATTGGTAAAACCTTCCACTGGAAACATTCTATATATAAACTCGGTGACAGCCAGCAGTATCAATGAAAAAATGATCTGTGTCCTGGCGGGTTTGTTCATCACCAGAATGGCAAGCAAGTAAGTAACAGCCAATTGGGCCAGAACATTTTGAAAACGGAAGGTAATTTTCCCAGGTCCAATACAATATAATGCCCATCCAAGGAACAGCAATAGAAACGCCCTTACTAAAGAATGCTTCAAAATCTCAGAATAACCCTGGCCACGTTTTTGACGGCTCGCCACGGAATATGGAATGGCAACCCCTACTATAAACATGAAGAAGGGCTGGATCAAATCCCAGAATCGAAGACCGTTCCATGGATGATGGTGGAATTGCATTCCTATATCATAAATCAATGTACCTTCAAACTCTTTACTTATTAATAATGAATATACTTCTGTGAATTCGGCAATTAATAGAAACATGGTAAGACCACGGAAAAAGTCAAGAGAGAACAAACGCTTGCTTGTAGTAACAGAGGAATTATAAGCAAGCTGATTCATTTTGATTAGGTTAATTTTGAAACTTAAACCTAAATTAATGAAAAACATTAGTTTTTTTGCAAGCTGGAAACTTGATAAATACGGACTAAAATTATACTTGATTTATTTTAAGGTGCTTTTATCTCATTAGCTTACAGATTCTTGATGAAAGGCAAAAATATGAATTGGATTTGACTCAAATCATGATCCTGAACCACTTGTAACCTTGTTTCATAATCTTAGAACTATTAATCATAATTATTACTTAGTTTTATATTTTAAATGTTATAAATGTTAATGATTTTTGTTATTATTCAAATAAACACTTAACCACTTAATTCTAATGAAACAAGATCAAATTGATATTCGGGACAAACAAAAGGATTCCTGGAATGCTTTTTCACCAGGTTGGGAGAAATGGGATGACCTGACCATGGACTTTCTTAAATCACAGGGGGATGAAATTATAAATGCACTGGACTTAAAGCCGCAGGACAATGTGATCGATATTGCTGCCGGAACAGGGGAACCGGGACTTAGCATGGCAACCATAGTCCATGAAGGAAGTGTTAGCGGAGTAGACCTGTCGGAAAAAATGCTCCTGATTGCAGAGCAAAAGGCTTCAAATATGGGAATCAATAACTATTCTACATCCGCCTCAGATGTGTGCGATTTACCTTTTGAAGACTCTACATTTGATGCAGTAAGTTGCCGTCTTGGGTTCATGTTTTTTCCTGACATGCAACTGGCAGCCAGGGAAATGTCCCGGGTATTGAAGCTCGGAGGGAGGTTGGCCACCACGGTGTGGGGGAGTCCAGGG
>CBDVAV010000579.1:0-3594 GCA_965372055.1 uncultured bacterium
GGCCTGGGGCATCTACCACCAAGATGGTTTTGGAATACCCGGTTTCATCGAAACCCCTTCTAAAGTGGACACGTGATTTTACTACAAACACTTCAAAATCATCAGGGTCAATACCTTCAAACCTGAGTCTGTCAGGGGTAATGATTTGTTCATAAGTTGGGGTAATGATCAGAAGGTTATTCCCGCCATATTCTATCACTGCAATGTTATCATAAGACCATTGTGGCCCAAAGTATTTCACAGTACCAGTGATGCGAACGGGCACACCCGCTTGTGGCCCGGTAAATCCTCCAACTTCCATATCAAAATCATCTCCAGGCTTTGATCCATTTACCAGCATTGTATCCAGGGCCCGTTCATCACGAAGTGCCGCAAATAATACTCCATTAACGTGGTTATCTATGAGTTCCCGTAATATCCAGGTGGCATCCCCGGGCCTGTCTGAATAATCCCCAAGCACCACCGGAACCGCCCCTTCGGCCACTGCCTGCTTGGTCATTTTTACTGCTTCATCAGGCATGGGATAGTTTCCTCCAGTGAATTCCTCACGTACCCTCCAGATGTATTCATTCATGTCATCGGCAATTTCATTGGCCAATTCCTGATCATTGTTGGTCATTACATGCACTGTTGTGCCCACATCAGGTACGTCTGACCAGGGATAGCCATAAAAAACACTTACGTAGGTATCCGCCTCCCTGGATTCCCATCTTCGTGCCCTTTCCATGATGTCCATAGAAGGTGACTTTCCAGTCCATTGTAATACCGTGGCAGTTATTACCGGTGGTTTACGGGTGGCCGTGGTAGATATGTACTCGCCGTCAATAATTTCTTTCAGGAACTGGGCAGCCCTTTCCCCTTGTAGATAGGAGTCATAATGCGGGTAACGCTTGGTGACAAAAGCACCGTTTGCCCATTTTAGAAATTCTTCATCTTCATTGCCGTGCAAGTCAAAAGTACCCACGATGGGAACATCTTCCCCAACAATTTCCCTAACACGCCTGGCAATCTCGGCTTCTGGCCTGGGGATGTTCCTGACGGCCATTGCCCCGTGCAAGGCAAGATATACACCTTGTACAGGCATTTGTTCCCGAAGGTCATCCAGCATTAGCCCCATGAAATGCTCGAAACTTTCCTCGGTGTTCCAACTGCGTGATGAACCTCCAAAAACAGTGTATGGTGAAGTCAGGCCGACAAGATCTATATTGTCATATTTCCTGGCCCTGTTTACAAATCCCCGGATATAACTCCCTGCTTCCAAAACTTCATCACCTTTTAGAATTGGTCGTATTTTGGTCCAATCATCAATATTGGTATCTCCACCAGGGCAGAAGGTACAGGTCTCATGGGAGTAAAGCAGAACTGCTACTTTAATTCGCTTTTCACTGCTTTTATTTGATGTGCAACCATTGATCAATAAAATCAAAACAATGATTACAAATGGGATCAATCGGGATTTCATATTAGTAAGGTAAAGGTCAGGATAATAAATAATTTACGTATTGGATGAAATTTAAGGATTAAGTATAAAAATACCTACCACAATCTTTTTAATGCTATAATATCGTATTTCTACGCTGAGTTTCAATTTTAACAATCCGATAATCAATCAAGCTCGTTCCCGTGAAAAACGGGACAGGCTATTGCGGAATTTTTATCCTTATTTTACCACAAAGGATAAAAATATCCGCAATCTCATTCAGATACCGGATAAAATATACCTTTTGGGAAATTAAATTATATTTTTCCGGCATGACGGTACTGTTACTATTTTGAAGAGAGAAAGGCCAAGAATCAAATGCCCAAAATCTTGATGGCTTTTTCGAAATCCTCTGGCCTGATATAAATCACATACCCGTAACCTCCGATCCCATCGGCAACCCCGCTGGAAGCAGAGACATTGATATCGGCTTCAAACAGTTTGGCATGGATATCAACCAAGGAACCCAGTTCATCATCCCCCTGGACGAGCAGTGCGGTATAAGGCCCCTCCAATTTCAATCCCGTCCTCTTGGCCCTGTTTAGCATCCTGTTGGTATCCGCGGGAAATATTGATAGCTGCGTATGTCTAGGGCCCATGGCACAAGTGGTAAAAGCCAGCAAATTGATCCCCAGCTCAACCAGTTGCCTAAGTACTTTGTAGGCTTCCCCGGGCTGGTCCCTAACGGTAGCATAGAAATATTTGGCACGGTGTACTTTGAAGGACATGGTTATCACACCCTGGCGTGCAATCATTCGATAACACTTATGGGCACTTGTTTAGCTATACAAACAATAATATAAGTATATTGACTTACTAAAGCAAAATATGGATGGCATAATTGTTTCTGTTGTCGGTTGTCGGTTGTCGGTTGTCAGTTTTCAGTTTTCGGTTGTCGGTTGCATGTTCCAGGTTACAGGAAGACTCTGACAGTGGAGTCAGGTGTTTCCACCTGACTTGGCTCCATAACCCATTTTTTCAGTTGTCTGGTGTCTGGTGTTTCCCCGAGAAGCCTTTAATGACAGAAATCATAGGATAATCGCCTTATTTTCTTGATATTAGGTTAAACTAATCTTTGCAATATTAAACAACAATATGATGGAAGAAATTAATGAAAAACCAACCAGGAAAGGCCTTCACAAATATTTCCATGTCTCAAAACTCGATACCTACTTCTATGCAACCTTCAGTATCGGGTTTATTGCTTTAGTGGCATTCAAAGTTCTAAACAGGCTTATGGACTTGGGTACTGATACCTCAATTATAACCTGGGTCAATGCATTGCAACTTTCTGTTCTGTGGGGAATTTTGGGATTTGTTTCGCATGAATACTATGTCAAATACGAAAAGCAGTATGATTAATAGGGGTCGGTTTTCAGTTGTCAGTTTTCAGTGTGTGTAAGTAACATCCCAATGCTACAAGTTGCATGTTCCAGGTTACAGGAAGATTTTAATGTGGAGTTTTTGTGTGCAACGATTGAATATCCAGCAAGGAACAAGGAATGTTTTTCAGTTGTCGGTTATCGGTTGAAGCTAGTTTATCAGGTTATAGTGGTGACTGGTGACTGAGAGTGGAAACTTATGAATTTTCAAGTATGATTCTTATGTCTTTCCACTGCATCCAATGTTTATTTAGATATTCAGCATGGTGTCGCTGATAGAAATTTTGTGCTGATTTATTGTCCGGTTCAACATTCACACAAATACAAGTTGCTGCATTTTCAATAAACCATTTTGTTAATAATTTAAGAAGGTCTGTGGCGATTCCTTTTTCTTGATATTCGGGAATGACATTGATCCACTGTAACTCCCCATCACAATCGAAACGGGTGGTTAGATGCCCCGCGATAAAACCCACAATCCATTCATCTTCTGATGACACATAAATCACTCTTGGCTCCAACGCCTGTTGTGGATGGAGATCATGGTCGATATAGCCCAATATGCGATTATTCCAATATTCTTCTGTTCCCCATTCTTCGGAACGAATTCGGGACAAAGCTGGGATATCCAATTTATTTGCTTCCCGGAATTGCATAATTCAATAATCATTTTAGGGTTCAAACATGAAGCAGAACGGTTAGTGCAACACGGCCTGACGCTTATTTCGCAAG
>CBDVAV010000580.1:0-3591 GCA_965372055.1 uncultured bacterium
CACAAGATAAACCAATGAAAAAAAATTTTTGGGATCACCCTACCAAAATAGGGATATTATGTCATATATACGATTAAACAGGATATATTAATTGTGAATACGTCGAAGTATCAGTTTCCATTTAGTGAATCATGTAAATTTCTTAAGCTTTTATCATCTTAAACAATTGGACTTGTCAAAGTATAATTCATACCATACCAACCTGATCCTCCTCTATAAATTCAACACGTTGCCTGATGAATTTGATCTGGTCATTCCACGGAGCACATTGTCCAACTGGGGCAAGAGGGATGTTGCAAACATTATCGGTTGCGATACACTGGCTGACAATGACATTGGCCTATTGAGGCAAATCGTGACCAACAAGAAACTCCTTGGGGCAGCCAAAGCCCTATACTTTGTTTTTTCCACCGTTTCCACCCTGTTCAAACATGCCAGCAACAAAGCTGAACTGTTGAAGGAATACAAATCCACCATCCTGGACACTATCTCTAAAGTAAAATCAACCCTTGGGATTAAAAGGGTATTGAAGTGGATTGGCATCACACCTTCAAAGATGTACTACTGGCTGGAAGAAAAGAATTGTCAACTGTCTTTGTCAAACCTTTGTAGGCCAAAGCACCCTAACCAGTTAATGGGTTCCGAAGTTAAAACCATCAAATCATACCTGTTGAATGATCGGTTCAGGAATTGGAGCTCACTTTCCATCTATTACCAGGCATTAAGGGACAATGCCGTGTCCATTGGCATGCACACATGGTACAAGTATGCCAGAAGATTAGGCATCAAAAGGAAGTTTTTTAGGCAAAAGCATAAACCTCAATTAGGGTTAAGGGCGGGAAACCCACTTCAAATCCTCCACATGGATGTTACCATATTCAAACCGATGGACAATACCAGGATCTATATCTATTTGCTGGTTGACAATTACTCCCGGTATATCTTGGGATGGAAGGCCAGTCTCGAATTCTCAAGTAAGATATCCTTAGAAGTCTTAAAAAGTTTATCCGACCACCGGCGGACATCAATTGAAAAATACAGCATTGATTTTGAATCTAAATTAATCGTTGATGGCGGCCCTGAAAATAGGGGGGATGTCACCCGGTATATTAATGATCATAATTACCTAACCAAGCTAGTTGCCCAGAAAGACATCATTCAATCCAACTCAATGATCGAGGCGGTAAACAAACACCTCAAATACTACTATCTATTTAAAAAGGACCTGAAGGATTACGGCGAAACTGTAAAGTACCTGAAACAATCAATCCCATGTTATAACAATAAACCACATGGTAAATTATTGGTATTGACCCCTTGTGAGGTACTGAACGGTGAAATCCCTTCCAAGGATAAATTCAAAGAACAGAAGGAAGAAGCGGGAAAAGAAAGGTTAATACAGAACATGAAGGTCGAATGTTGTGAAAAGACATAGATTACCAACCAGGGAGGGAGTTTTAATGAATTGAATGTTGACAAAGTTTATTTACACATAATATATACCGTTGAAACATAAGTGAAGTACCACTTTTTCAAGGTTAAAAGGGTTATTGCAATGAAAACCAAATTTGGGATCATGAATTATGAAATCATCTAGTGTTGTGCAGTCGATGGTACTATTGGCCGCAGCAGACACAACCCTGGTATCAAGATTGGAGAAGAAAGGGCTTTCGGTGGCATCGTTTTCTGTCTCCATGGTGGGTTAAAAATCAAGGGTTTTCAATAACTTCAAATCTATATTCCAAGTCGACACCAAAATTGCAATTGTAATTAAATGATGAATTAAAATCACCTTCACTTTTTCTTTTCAAACTTCCATTTACAACAGACAGCCTAATTGTTTTGGGATTATATGTAATCGGACTATTGATAAATTTCCAACCTTCAACCGGCTGTTTTTCTCCATCAACCTCTACTACATCTTTAACAATTTTACCAGACATGTCATCATTCAAATAATTCTCTACCCGATTTAAAAATACTTTGCTATAATTTGCAGCATCAATGTTTAAATATCCTAGTTGTTGATCATATACAAGAACGGGTATATTATTGACTAGAGAATAATAGGAAAATACACAGTAATATAATTCAGACTTATTTAGAATATAACTTATTAATATCTCATTGTTATTTGTAATTCCAACTATAGGTATCCCTTCGGTTTGATTATTTATCTCAACCATTGAAGTACTTATATAATTCTTCAATTCGACTCTTAATAAACTATCAAAATACCCAAAAGGAATTCTGAACATGACTGAATCTGGTATATCATAGGAAATAGAATTATCCTCTAAAGAATCAGGAATGCGTTTAATTTTACAACCCTCAACAATTATTAAACTAAAAAGGAAAATAAGAATTGAGAATACTTTTTGCCTTATCACGAATACTATAAGTTCCATTTAATACATCATTAGTTTTTGCAAAAAACCTGTTAAATGATCTGTCTCCATTGAACCACTGGCCATAATAAGTACGATTTGGGCCTAACACAAATACAGGGATATTCCAACTTGCTGAAAGTGTCAAATCGCCTATGTTACGTTCATCATCATAACCAGAAAGTCTTACATCATCAGGATGTGTATGTACTTGGGCAAGAACTCTTAACTTTTCATTACCTATTTTTGCATAGGTATAAGGTACAATCCCTAATCGTCCTCTTATTTGGGCAGGAATAATATCAAACCATGTATTGTTATAACTTTTCTCCCTTGTATTATTTTCATATGGAAATATATAAATTAAATCTCCATCAAGAACCAAAGCTGATATCTCTCTATTAAGTGCTACACTTAACTGTCTCATTGCTCTGTAGGCACCTGGATCATTTCCAAAATTGAACATCCCATTCCCTCGGTCTTGGAAATATTTGGCTCCTGAAAATGCGGTTCTTGAGAAACCACTTAAATTACCTCCAGCCGTTAGACGATAAGTATCAAAGTTGATTGAACCATTCGAGCCATAGTTTAAAGCAAATCCTTCACCTTCACCTAAACTTGACCAAATATCATAGCCAGTTGTAATGTCATTATTAGAAAAGGTGCTTATCCCATTACCAGAAGCTGCATACAAATCATTCAGGAAGCTACCAAAGCTACTTCCACTACCGCCAACGTATCCTTGATATCCATCAAAAAAATAAGCATCTCCCCAATTACCTCCTGATCCTAGATAAGTATGCCCATACAACGCAGCATTGTTTCCATGCGTTCCTCTGCCTATACCTCCAGGGCCAAACAGGCCAAAATTGTCGTTGCCTTGATAGTTGTCATAGTCATCATTGCCCATCCCAGGCACCCTTCCAGCCACATCATGTTCATGCTGCATGATGTAGTCATGGTTGTAATATGGCTCTGCACCACTGGGGTCGTTCAATGCCACCGGGTCGTTAAAGGCAAAGTTGTACGGTGACCAACTGCTGTACTTGGCAGCTAAGGGGTCAATAGCAGTCATCCTGCCCAGGGCTGGGTCGTACTCACGGAAGAAGGTTTCATAATTGCCAGTGGATTCATTGAACTCGCTACTGCCATTGTACAAAAAGCTGTTGCCTTGGGCATCATCCCTGGTCCAACTGTCTGCTGT
>CBDVAV010000581.1:0-3588 GCA_965372055.1 uncultured bacterium
ATATTTTATCCGGTATCTGTTGGAGATTACGGATATTTTTATCCTTTTTTGAAAATAAAGGATAAAAATTCAGCAATAGCCTGTCCCGTTTTTTGCGGGAACGAGCCTTATTCGTTGACTATAGAATTATTAATAATCGAATTCAGGTTAATAAGCAATATTGATAAGTATTGCTCAAATCTGAATCTTTGCGACCGAGCTTCACCTTCGGGATAAGGGACTAAGTAAAGAATCCTCATTAGTGCGAATAATTATTATCGGATTATTTTTTAATTTAAATTGATGCATATTTTTGAAACTAAAAAATAATGTAGGAATGATCGCTTAATTATATTTATTTGATTATAAAAAATGGAAAAGTTTACTAATTACGAATTGATAATTGATAATTGATATAATGAGTAAGGTTGTTATTGATGCAAATAATCGAAGGATTGGATTGGGCATAAGAGAACTTTTCCGATACAAAGACCTTTTCCTCATATTGGCCTGGAGGGATCTAAGGGTGCGATATGCCCAGACATTTTTGGGTTTGTTATGGGCCTTTATACAACCACTGGTTACCTTATTGATCTTCGTGGTCATATTTGGCAGGGCATTGGATGTGAATACTGGAGACATTCCTTATCCGGTCTTTGCTTTAGCAGGGATGTCTGCTTGGTCCTATTTTGCCTTTGTCCTAAGTCAATCAGGAACTTCTATCATTGGAGCCCAGGATATGGTCAAGAAGGTGTATTTTCCCAGATTGGTAATCCCACTTTCAAAAGCTGTGGTTGGCTTTGTGGATTTTTTTATCACTTTTATTTTTTTAATGGTTTTGATGATCTATTACCAGGTGTCGTTGACGACTAATATATTTTATTTCCCGGTTTTCTTTTTGTTTAATGTAATGGCAGCTTTGGCAGTGGGGATATGGACCAGTGCCCTGACCATACGGTATAGGGATTTTCAGCATGTTATTCCTTTTGTAGTACAGATTGGCCTTTACGCAACGCCGATTGCATATCCATCCAGTTTGATTCCAGAAGAATACCAGACTTTGTATTTTCTCAATCCTATGGCAGGAGTAGTGGAAGGTTATCGATTTTCGCTTTTGGGAACAGATTTTATGGCCGAACGTTCTTTAATTTCTTTTGCATTGATTATTTTATTATTTGTTAGCAGTTTGTACTACTTTCGAAAAGTTGAAAGAGTAATGGCGGACATAGTTTAGATAGTGGTTGATTTTTTGATAAGTTGATGGGTTGATTAGAATATGAGTTAAATTATTTAAAGGAATTTCACATATTTAAATAAACCAAAGATAAGATGTTAACTTCAGAAGAAATAGAAAATAGATTGACAGCGTTGAAACCGATGCTTTACCGGAATTTCTTTGTCAGTAAAATTGGATATTTTGGCTCCTTCTCAAGAAATGAACAAACGGAGGATTCTGATATTGATATCTTGGTGGATTTTGAAAAGCCTCTTGGTTGGGAATTTTTTGACCTACAGGACTTGCTAGAAAAAGAATTGAACACTAAAATTGATCTTGTTTCCACCAAGGCACTAAAACAACAACTCAGGGGTATTATTCTCAGTCAGGTAAAGTATGTATGAAGCAACACCGTAAATTCAATCTTTATTTAGAAGATATGCTTGCTTCTATGAACCGTATTGAAGAATATATTGAAAGCATGTGTTTTGAATTATTCAAAAATAACTATATGGTTGTTGATGCGGTTATCAGGAACTTTGAAATAATTGGTGAGGCTTCTAAGAATATACCAATCAATATCCAGGAAAAATATTCAGAAATACCATGGGGAAAGATGTATGCATTAAGAAATATCATTTCTCACGAATATTTTGGAATTGATTATGAAATGATTTGGGAAATTGCCACGAAAAATCTTCCTCTCAATAAAGCTGAACTGGAAAATATTTTGGGAAGTGAAAAAGAGTGATCTATGTAAGAATTATCATAGATGAAATAATCTAACAAATTAAAGACACTTGGAAAATTTATACTAAAAGTATGATCATCATTTACTTTGTAAGAGAAAAACCATCAATCCAACAGCCAAATTACACTTAAACTTATCAAAAAAAATAGTATGAGTGAATTAGCTATAAATGTTCAAGGATTGAGCAAGGAGTATCATATCGGCATAAATAAGTCCGGTAGTTTTCGTGAAAGTTTTAACCGAAGAATAAAACGATTAATAGGTGAAAAAAATGAGGGGGAAACTTTTAGGGCTTTGAAAGATATTTCCTTTGAAGTAAAAAAAGGGGAAGCGGTTGGCATTATTGGCAAGAATGGGGCAGGGAAAAGTACTTTGCTAAAAATCCTTTCCCGAATCACAGAACCAACCAAAGGCCGTATTGAGATCAATGGTAGGGTGTCTTCTCTGTTGGAAGTGGGGACAGGTTTCCATCCTGAATTAACAGGCAGGGAAAACATATACCTTAATGGCACCATTTTAGGCATGACCCGAAAGGAAGTGAAAAATAAATTTGATGAGATAGTAGAATTCAGTGGGGTAGAGAAGTTCATTGATACACCCGTCAAGCACTACAGTAGCGGCATGAAGGTAAGGTTAGCTTTTTCAGTAGCAGCCCATCTGGAACCTGAGATTTTGATTATTGATGAAGTACTTGCCGTGGGCGATGCCGAGTTCCAAAGAAAATGCCTGGGGAAAATGGAAGATGTAACCGGACAGGGAAGAACCGTTCTTTTTGTGAGTCATAATATGGGAGCGGTGAAAGTTTTGTGTACAGAAGGTATACTTTTAAAAGAGGGACACATCACAAATATTGGTCAAATTGGAAAAATTATTGAAGCATATCTCTTCACTAATACTCTGTATGGGAGGAAAATTGATTTGGAAAACATCAAAAGAGTAAAATATAATGGAATATTGTATTATTCAAGCATACAATTTAAAACCAATAGGGTGCCTTTTGGTGAAACTATTGAATTTATTTTATCAATTAAGTCTAAGACAGTAAGCTATGATGCTGAGAATATTGAAGTAGGAATTAATGTGCAGGATAATTATGGTAATTGTTTGATTCATTGCATGAATAACTTTATAAAAAGAAAACTAATGTTTAATGGTGAAAGCACTTCTTATCGTGTATCTATTGATAATAATCTACGGCCGGGAAATTACAGAATTACATTATTCTTAAGATTGGATGGTCTAATTCAAGACTGGCTTAAAGATTTCTTGGAGTTTGAGATATTAGACGGAAATCCCTATAATTTCAGCAATTCTGAGATGATTCAAGGTAAAATGTTTCCAAAATTTGACATACAAAATATTGATTCAAATTACGCTTTCCAAACTAAGGCGTAGGAAAGGATTAATGGTTTTGTATTATAATACAGGTTTCCTGTAATTGAATATTTTAACATCCTCTTTAAAAGCTTCAAACACCAAATCAATTGATTTTTGTGAGTAGTATTTTAAAAAATTATCTTCAATTTGCCTACTTTCATTTAAATGAGGTAGTGATTCATTAATGCCAATTGTTCTACAAACATTATTAAAGTCGTTTTCTAAGTTTTCTATCTTTCCTATAAAATTTACCAAGCACTTATCC
>CBDVAV010000582.1:0-3586 GCA_965372055.1 uncultured bacterium
TCTTAAGGATTCAATAATTATTGATTATCTAGGAGATTTGTTTATTACTGATTTTAGTATAAAAAGAAAAACCTATCTTTCGTTTGATTTTGCTCAAAATTCTATTATTGAATTTTCTGAAAATGGCAAGATAATTCTTCATTTAAAGTTCGACGGTGATGACCCAAATGGTTTTGGAAATACAATAGGTGGGTTATCCTACTTTAATGATTCAAGTATAGTTGTCCAGGGTAGGAAGGGATTATTTTTTTATGGGCACAATGGTAGAATAATTAATAAGATTGAAGGAGGGAAATCCCCGATTGTATTACTAAATGGACAGTTTAAAATTGTCCAAACTAAAATTAATGGAGTAGATCATTTAATTACATTATCTGAAGATATTTCGTTCTACTATAAAGAGCAAAAGGAGTATTATTTGAATAAAAAGCATTTTTCAGTATTCAATTTGAATACTTTGGAAAGAGAAGATGTAATTTATTTTGACGAGAAAAGCATTTATTTTAATGACAACTATTACTATCCAAGGTCAGATGCATTATTTAATTACAATCCAACAGACTCCATGCTTTATGTTACATATAATTTGGAAAAACTGATTTATGTATATTCTTCAAAAGACTTTCAACTACGCAAAAAGATTGAAACAAGCCCAATAAATTTTAACAAGCCAACAAAATCCACTTATGGTGTATTGGCAGATGATATCAAATCAATTGCAATTGATAGTAGGTATAATAATATTTTCATAAGTGAGGATACTGTTATATTACAATATCTTATCGGAATGAAAGAAGAAGATTATTCCTTTAGCTCAGTGGCTGAATTGAATAAAGCATCTTTGGATTACTACCAAACATATGTAGAAGTATTTGTAGATGGAGAAAAAATAGGAGCTGATGTAAAAATCCCAGAAGATGCTATTGAAATAAGTTATGTAAGATCCCTGGATTACATATTAATGCCTGTTAACCAGGAAAAACAAAACATTGAGAGGGATTACTTGGTATTTTATGTTTACGGGTTAAATGGGATTTAGGGCTTTAGACATTTCATCTTGATTTGGTAGGTCACTCTTTATTTTATTACAACTGACTTCTTGTATTTCCGATAATAAATCTGAATTATTGAGCTTACTGAGTAAAAGCTTTGGCATAGAATCTGGAATTACGGAAATCGTTGTATTTAGTGAATACGATTGCTTGGAATGCACATCAAGGATAGAGAAAATAGAGGCCATTTATGAGATGAAAGTACAAAGTGCGTATGGAATATATTTTCAAAGTTCGAAATACCCCAGGGAAGATTTTCAGGAATTTATAGATTCAGAAGATAGACCTACAAATTGGTCGAAAACTTCCAACATCAAATTAATGAAATTACTTGGCGAAATTTCTGGTTCGCCGATCGGTCCATATCTGATAAAAATCAGCAGAGGTAAAGTGATCAAGGTAGAAACCATTTAATCTTTTTTTACCTGAAATAACAACATTGGCAAAAATAAAAAAATCCCACAAAGCGAAAACAATAATCCACCGATAGTCCCCGCAGCAAGAGAGAACCAAAATACCTCATTTTGGCCTTGCATTAAAAAAGGGATCAACCCAAAACATGTCGAGGATATGGTCAATAGTATAGGCCATGCCTTACCAAAAACGGCTTTCAATACAGATCGATTAAAATTTCTTTGCCCTGAATTATTTAGGTCATTGATAATAAATATGGCTGCATTAACCGAAAGGCCGCTCAATAAAACGAAAGCAGCATATCCCCCCTGGTCTAAAGAGAGGTTGAATGTTGAAAAGGTAATAAATACTCCAATGAACGAAATAGGGATGCAAAACAAGATAAAGAATGGCTGCTTAAAATCTTCAAAAAGAATAGTGCAAATGAAATATATTGCCACAACTATAACTAATAAAAGTCCATATTGTCTTTTTGTTTCTTCCCAGCTCCAGTCCCAGGATATTACTTTTGCTTTAAAACCTAAAGGCATGGTTTGTTTTAGTTCTTTAAGGACTTTATTTAGATACTGGCTACCAAATTTGTAACTTCCCAAATAATCAAAATCTATCATCCTAATATATTGTCTGTCTTCTTTATGGATCGCATTTACCGTTTTATTTAAAGTCAGGTTCAGGAATTTTCCCGTCTTGCTGTTATGGGTTTTATCAACTACTTCCAACTGGTTTTCCAAAGCGTATTTTGAAAAATTTTCTGATTCTTTCGGTTTCAAATAAACAGGCAGTAATTCATTGCCAATCATTAGTTGAATAGCAGGGGAATTAGGCTTTGCGTATAAGCCTAAAGAAGTTTTTACATCATATCGGTCAATCCCTTCCATGATCATTGTTTCAGTGTTAAAAGTAGCAGTAAAGGCTAGGCTCGATTTTTCATAGTACTCTAACCTGGCATTGGTGTTAACCTCGTTTATTCGTTTGTACTTTAAAAGTTTATCTCTCAACTTTAAGGCCATGGCTTCCAGATTTTTATAATTATAACCTTTCATTTGCACCCTGAAATTAGGTAATCCGTCATAGGAAATATTTGAAAATCCTTTTCCAACTCCATAGATTGACCATTCCACACCACCCCAATTTAATGATTGCATAATCAGGTTTGATTTTAATCTGTATGGCAGGATCGAATCTTCGGCTTCGGGTAAAAAGGTGATGGTAATGGAACCAAACTGTCCTGATGGGATGTATGTATTAAAATGTTCAATTCCAGGAATCGTTGATAGATAGTATTCAACTTTCTTCATCAGGTTATTCATTTGAGATAAAGTGTTTCCGAATGACAATTGTGCATTTACATATAATTTTGTTTTCTCAGCTGTTCGATATCCTGATCTTTCAAATACGTTCCTTAAAAAAGGCCTTAAAGTTCCTCCTAAAATTCGGTCAGTAACAGGCCTTATTTTGTCCTGGTAAAGCTGGCTTCCAATGGTTCTGTTATAAATATCAAAGTTTTCAACTTTAGGTGGCAATAAAAATACAGGGAGTCCAAATAACAGAATCAATAATATTATTAATAAGACCTTTTTTTTGGCCAGAAAATGAATAATTGTCAAATATTTACGAAATAACGTTGCCACAAACCTCATTTTTCTCAAACTCATACCAATCCTTGAATCGCTATTATGGTAGATTCTTGAATACATGGCTGGAGTATAGAACAAAGCCACTATTAGCGATCCAGCAAGATTGATAATGATGATAATGGAGAAATCCATCAGGTTTGATTTTTCCTTTTCAGGAAGAAAAAAAACAATAACTAATGCCGAAACAGTAGTTAATGAAGCTGCCAACAGAGCTAAGAATATCTTTTTATTTCTCTTTTTATGCAAGTGATCCAGCATCACTATAGCATTATCAACTATTAATCCGAAGGATACAGTAATACCAGCTAAGGTGTACAGATGATAGCTGATATTAAATAAAAAGGAAAGTAAAAAAGTAAGTCCAAGGTTGACGAATATACCTGAAAATAAAATAATCAAGTATCGGATATTTCTTGTTGAGATTAAAATAAAGAGTCCCAAAATACTTATTGAAGCTATCGTACGCTGGATTATCTTATTTAA
>CBDVAV010000583.1:0-3580 GCA_965372055.1 uncultured bacterium
TGCAGGATATTATAAGAATAAATAGTGCAACGATAGTAAAGATATTCACATACTGTCTTTCTCCTTTTCGGCTCACTTCCACCACAAAATCTACATCACCGAGGTAGACATCTAGCATAGGTTGCAGGTAAATGTCAGTTACTGAACCTTCATTGTTAGCCTTAATTTGCCCGATTATTTTCTCGTTTACTACATTATAATCAGCCAGAGGGTTCAATTCCACGTAGGTATACAGCCAGTTTGATCCCCAACTATTGGCCCTATCGGGATTTTCAGACAGGTATTTCTCGAAATTCTTGATGTACCTAAATGAGAGGTGAGAATTTTTGGGTACATCTTCAACCACCCCTGTAATAATATATTCCTCCCCATTAAGTTTTATGAATTCTCCAATTGGATTCTTGTCGGGAAAGTATTTTTCTGCGAGTTCTTCGTTCAGGATCAAGCCATTGATATTTTCCTTAAATGAGCCTACACTCCCTTGAATTAAAGGAAATGAGAACATTTCAAAAAAATGATCATCCACCATAATGCCACCGTTTTCCATAATTTCATTACCATCATCTTCAAATCTGTCATTTCTATTGGATATCCTGGTAAATCTTATAATCTCAGGATATTCCTTTTGTAAAGAAGGCCCCAGGGCTGTGGGTGTAACTGCTACAGGAAATACAGGTTGCCCGGCATAGTATTGGTTTTCAACCGCGCGATAGAGTTGATCCTTTTTTGCATGAAAGCGGTCAAAACTGAGTTCATCGATTACAAATAGTCCAATCAGGAATACAATAGACAAGCCCATGGTTAATCCCAATATATTCACAAGCGCATAAAATTTGTGTTTTCGAAAATTTCTGTTGGCGATTATTAAGTAGTTTCTTAACATAGAAATATGTATTATGGATAAATAAGAATTTTTTCGAATGTTGTTTTGGAACTCTTCTTCGACCATGGGACGAATTTGACCAAATTCCTTAACAGCCAAATCAAATGCGTCCTTTTCGCTTTGACAGGTCTTTGCTTTTTGAAAATTCTCAAAATTACGAGCAGGTAGATTTTGATCATGAGTCAAATTTACTTTTTGATTCAGGTATGTATACTCAAACACTTGAATATGGTTACACAATAAATAGTGAACAATTACCCCGTGCACAACACAAAGCCTTTTTAATGAGGTCTGTCATACTTAATCATTGACTAATGGATCACAATACTTATTTTTAACATCAATCAAATCATCAAATCCTCTTTGTAGGGTGATCTATATCTTTTCACAGCACTCTACTTTCATGTTCTGTTTTAATCTATCTTTTCTAGCTTCTTCCTTCTGTAATTTAAATTTATCTATTGAAGGAACTTCTCCTTCCAATACTTCAAATGGAGTCAATCCAAACAATGCTCCATGTGGTTTTAAATTATAATCAGGAATTGATTTCATCAGGTAATTGACCGTTTCATTGTAATCCTTTAGATCCTTTTTAAACAAATAGTAGTACTTGAGGTGTTTGTTAATTGCTTCGATCATCGAGTTGGATTGGGTAATGTCTTTCTGGGCAATTAGTTTTGTCAGGTATTCTTGGTCATTGGTGAATTGTGTCACTTCACCTTGATATTCTGATCCGCCATCAACGATTAATTTGGATTCAAAATCAATGCTGTATTTTTCCATTGATTGTTTCAATACTTGTAAGGCAATATTGCTTGAAAACTCGAGACTTGCTTTCCATCCCAATATGTACCTTGAGTAGTTGTCAACTAACAAGTAGATGTAAACCCTGGTATTATCCAGTGGTTTAAAAATTGTTACATCCATGTGAAGGATTTGAAGTGGCATTAAAGCCCTAAGTCCCATTTTTGGTTTGAGCTTTAACCTAAAGAACTTCCTCTTGATCCCTAGTTTCCTAGCATACTTGTACCAAGTATGCATGCTAATGAATAAAGCATTTTCCCTCAAAGCCTGATAGTAGATTGAAAGTGAACTCCAATTCTCAAAACGATCATTTAATAGGTATTCTTTGATTGTTTTAACTTCTGAATCAAGTAATTGATTTGGGTGCTTTGACCTGCATAAGTTTGATAGTGATAATCCACAATTCTTTTCCTCTAGCCAATAGTACATTTTGGCTGGACTTATACCAATCCACTTCAAAACACGCTTCACCCCAAGTATAGATTTTACTTTGGAAATGGTCTTTAAAATCGTGTTCTTGTAATCCTTCAACAACTCAGCCTTGTTGTTAGCATGTTTGAATAGGGTAGAGACAGTTGAAAAGACAAAGTACAATGCTTTGGCAGCAACAAGGAGTTTCTTACTGGTCACGATTTGCCTTAGTAAGTTGATGTCCTTGTCAGCTAGTGAATCGCAACCGATTATCTTAGCAACATTTCTATTGTTCCAGCTTCTAAGAGTGCTTTTAGGTATCACTTCTCTAAATTCAATAGGAAGTGAATTGAATTTATATAGCAATACTAAGTTAGTATGGTAGCAATTATATTCAATCGATTTCAAAATCAGGTCTTTGTTTCTAAAGTGCCAAAAATAGGCCTTCAATGTTAATTTAGGTCGATGTGATGAAATTTCGCTCCCCGAATTATAAAATCATGTGGTGTTGTGCAGGGGATATTAGAATATTGATATAAAAGTTTAGGAATCGCTCTTGATTTGCAATAGGTGAGGGAAAACGAAATTTCGTTCTTGGAATTATGAAATCATGTGGTGTTGTGCAGGGAATTTGGACCGCTGACAATACACCAATTGTTGTTCACTTTGAACATAAACCAGACTTCAGTAAATAATGGTGTAGGCCAAAAAGTTATGGACTATTGATATATAGATAATGTAAGGAGGATTTTTATGTTACTAAGACAACCTTCTTTTCATTTTTTTTGCCTTTGTCTTTCTGTTTCCTCATACCCAATGAGGACCTATTTATATTTTCACAAGGCAGGATATTCTTTGTAGCTTATCAATACGTATTTTTGGAACGATTTGAGAGATTGAAGCTAGAGGGTAGTTGTCAATATCCATAGCTATTTAATGCGATATGTTATCCGTATGGTTGTTAATGGGAATAGAATATTGTCTTTATATTTATAATCATAAATACGATGTTCCAATCCTCCTAATATTTCAAATCCAACCCTATCCTTTATCCAACTTGGTGTGCTGATACCTATCAATAAATCAAAAGAATGATATCCAATAGAATAACTCCTATATTCAAAGGTTGAAACATCCCATTTCCTTCGCCAACCTAACTCAAATAGGGGAGTTATTTTATGATCAAATAAATAAAATTTTGAAAATAGGCCACCATTTATAAATTGATCACGAAAATCAAAATATTGCTCATAGCCTAAAAGGCCACCGATGGCAATTCTGTTAACGAATAGGTACTCATATGTTAGATTATAGCCATCATGAATCCTAAAAGATAGGTATTGGCTATTCTTATTCACCCTATCTTGTGCCGAAAGAACATTCGAAAGACCAATTAAAAGTAGTATTACAATAAATATGTCCCGCATTTAAGTAAAATAAAAACACCTTTTACAAGTTAGGAGATAATCCAGTCCTTGTCAA
>CBDVAV010000584.1:0-3574 GCA_965372055.1 uncultured bacterium
GCTAATGATCCGCCAGTAGTCTGAAGATCATAAGTATCATAATTGTCTTTTACAATTACTGGAATTCCATGCAATGCCCGGAGCCTCCCGGTTTCTTTAAATTCATGATCACGTTGCCGGGCTTCTTCCATTGCTTTTGGATTCACAATAATTAATGAGTTTAGCCCGGTTGACTTGTCCAATGCAGTAATTCTATCCAAGTAGGTCTGAGTCAATTCCTCACTGGTGAGAGTTCCATCCTGAAATGCCTGATGAATTTTTGCAATTGTTGTCTCCTGTATTTCAAATTCAAAACCGACTTCGGAACTCTTCTGGCAGTTGGTTAAAAGAATTGATAGTAAGCAAATTGTTAGGGATAACTTTGCTATTCTATTATTTCTGATTTCAATAAACATACTTGGTTATTTAAATAGCGGAGGATGCATCTCATCAAATTCAGTTGCATCCTGATAAACCTTTGCCACCGCCAGAATAGTAGCTTCATCAAATAAATTCCCTAGAAAAGAGATAGAAGTAGGACCTCCTTCCTTATTAAACCCATTAGGAACCACCACCACCGGATGACCAGTTAAATTTGTTATACTTAGCTGAGCACCACCAAAACTTGGGGTAATAATCACATCATACTCTTTAAAAATTTGATGCATTTGCTGAATCAGGTCAAAGCGTACCCGATTGGCCTGGATGTATTCTACTGCAGGAATAAATCTTGCTTCACGGAAAACATTCGGCCAGGCATTTTTTATTTGCCGCACCAACAGGCTGTCCTTGTTAGAACGTGTTAGCTCACCGAATGCTGCCGCTGCTTCAGCATTTAAAATAATCCGTAAAGCACCAACCGGAATGTCATCCGGTAGTGAAACCGGTTCAATGTTGGCACCTAATTCTTTCAAAATTTCCAGTGACACTGAATCATTCCCCCTGTTTCCATAATCCCTTTCAAACAAATCTTTTAGATAGCCTATTCTCAAATTTGCAAGATCAGAGACCTGGTGATAATTGAAAGCGGCATCAATTAACGATTGATCCATTCCATCCACACCTCTAATTGCATCGAACACCAAAGCACAATCCTCTGCGCTACGGCATATTGGACCGATTTTATCCATCGACCAACTTAAGGCCATGGCTCCAGTTCTGCTCACCCTGCCATAGGTTGGCCTCAGACCGGATGCCCCACATCGGGTAGAAGGGGACACTATAGACCCCAAAGTTTCGGTTCCAATAGAAAAAGCAACCAATCCCGCAACAGTTGAAGAAGCAGACCCGGCCGAAGACCCACTGGAACCTTGCTCCAAATTCCAGGGATTCCTGGTCTTGCCATCATACCATACATCGCCCCATGCAAGTGCACCCATGGTTAATTTTGCCACTAAAACTGCCCCCGCCTCCTCCAATTTCTGGATCACCGTAGCATTATCATCTATTACCTGGTCTTTATATGGCATGGCTCCCCAAGTAGTTTTATATCCCCCGACTGCCAACAGGTCTTTGGCTCCATAGGGAATCCCATGCAATGGCCCTCTATATTTACCTTCTGAAATTTCTTGGTCTGCACGCTTGGCCTGTTCAAGGGCGAGTTCTTCCGTGATTGTAATTACACTTTGTAAAGTATCCCCAAATTGCTTTAACCTATCCAGATAAATATTGGTAAGTCGAGTGGATGTGATTTTTCTCTGTCTGATAAGTACGGAAAGATCAGCTACCGTATAAAATGCCAAATCCTCCATTTCGGCTGGCAAGTCAATTTCATTGTCTAACTGCCAATCAATTTGCTCCTGATTTTTATCTACATTAAAACCAATTGGCAACGGATTGAAGATCAAGGCTGGAGGTATGCTGTTCTCAATCGAATAATCATGTAAATCTTTATAGGCTTCAATCCTATCGTTCACACCTTCGCGTAAAGTGTCCCTTTCTACAGGTGTAAAACTAAGATCAAATAAAGCCTCTGTGGAAGATAAAGGGTCAGGGGATTTACCACATGAAGCTGCAAATATCAATAGTACTATTATAAAGGTTACCTTACTTGAAAATTTTGACCATTTGTTAATCGTGAAAGATCCAGCCATTTTTTAAAATATTTATTTCATTGATTGTTACAACAACTAAATATAACAGAATAAACAGAAAATCTAATCTGCAATATGAAGTCACACCTTAATAATTTCTTCAATTATAAATAAGAACCAATAATCTTTGATTTATTGATGTGGCAAATGGAACTAAATCCGCCATTAACTGATTATATTGTACACCTAAGAAATAATTGACAACTCTTTAACCCTCTATCCTATGAACACCCAAATAATATCTTTTGTTTGTCTTGTTTCAGTTTCAGGTTTATCTTTTGCACAGGATGATATTACTATTTGCCATGTCCCTGCGACTGAGCAATTTGCCATGCTGGCCCTGGAAGACGGATTTTATGAAGAACATGATGTGCCTGCTCCATATGTTCATAAAAGTCAATCTGGCAAGATAATCAAGATCCCGGTTGAAGGTGGGGATCAAGCCAATGTTTTTGAGCTAAAAGCAAGTTCCACAACTTCAAATTACCTTTTCGTTGTCCACGAATGGTGGGGATTGAATGAGCACATCAAGAAAGAAGCCGAGAAATATTTCAATGATATTGGCAATGTGAATGTACTGGCCATTGACCTCTATGATGGAAAAATAGCTGATAACCAACAAGATGCTGGGGAATATATGAGGTCTGTGAAGACCGAAAGGGCGGTGGCAATTTTAAATGCCGCAGTAAAATATTCTGGAGGTGATGCCCGCATTGCTACTATTGGATGGTGTTTTGGCGGAGGTTGGTCATTACAAACAGCTTTGTTGGCCGGAAAGCAAACTGTAGGATGTGTCATTTACTATGGTATGCCTGAAAAGGACATTGAAAAACTGAGCAATTTAAATTCAGATGTTTTGGGAATATTTGCGAGCCAGGAACAATGGATCAGCCCAGAAATTGTGAAAGAGTTTGAGGGAAACATGCATAAAGCCGGTAAGAAACTCACGGTACATTCTTTTGATGCCAATCACGCCTTTGCCAATCCCAGTTCAGACAGTTACAATGGAGAGGCAGCACAGGAAGCCAATAAGATCAGCCTTGCTTATCTAAAAGAGAAGTTTGATTAATTTCCAGCCCTTGTCTGTATCACAGATTATAAGGATTTATGGATTTCACGGATGTTAATTTAATGGAAAGCCAGACTTAAAAAACCCAACTACTCCACACTCATGCTCAATCTCACATTCAAACTCAGCATCACAGATTAATGGGATTATTGGATTGCACGGGATGTTGTTTTTCGATCAATATACAACTGTAAATTATTTTGAACCGTGCTTACATTTACAAATCGTATTGAAAGCATGTAGACTTCACATTCAAACTCAAACTTACTCTCAAACTTAAACTCAACCACTCCCACACTCAAATTTATCCGCCTTAATGAAATGAAGGAGGACTCACACTTTTTCTTTACCTTTAATCCTGATGAACGAACCTAAAAAAACCTTATATCTTCTCGATGCCTTTGCATTAATTTACAGGGCACATTTTGCCTTT
>CBDVAV010000585.1:0-3570 GCA_965372055.1 uncultured bacterium
CTACATTTAAGGTAAATATGAAAATATGGGCAAGTTTAATCTTGGAGAGTTTGAAGAAGTAGTCTTGCTAACTGTTGCAATCCTACACGGAAAAGCATACGGAGTAGCCATTATTGAAGAGATGGAAAATAGGCTGAATAGAACTGTCAGTATTGGTTCCTTGCAAACAGTATTAAGAAGGTTGGAGCAAAAAGGGTTCCTGATTTCACAATTTGGGGAGGCCACCCAAGTTCGTGGTGGAAAAAGAAAGAGATACTTTAATATTACTAATCTGGGGGGAACTGTGCTGGAACAAGTCAAGGACCAAAGGATGGGTTTATGGAATGCCATTCCCAAAATTGAATTTATAAAGTAAGATGAAACGATCTGAATATACAAAACCTCCTCAATGGATGCTTCGTTTTTTCCGCTGGTTTTGCAAACCTAGTTTTAAAGAAGATATTGAAGGAGATCTGAAAGAAATGTTTGAAAAAAAAGTCATTAAGTACGGACCTGGAAAAGCAAAATGGCTTTTCTTCAAAGATATATTATTGCTTTTCAGGCCAGGAATTATAAGATCACCAAAGCTTAATAATAAATTCAACTATTTCGGTTTGATAGATAATGATCTCAGAATAGCAGGTCGTCATTTATTGAGATACAAAGGTTACTCAGCATTGACGATTTTGGGATTGGCTGTAGGTCTTGCCACAAGCATATTAATCTTTGTATGGATTATGAATGAAAATAGTTATGATAAATTTCACAAAGGCCAAGAACAGATACATCAGATCATGGGCAATCATTCCTATCCCTCTGGTATTGAGACCTATGAAGAGACCCCTGGGCCACTTGCTGAAGCATTGAAAGAGCTACCCGAAATTGAAGAATCGTGCCGATTGACATTTATGGGTGGTCGGGTTCTTTTCAATTTCAAGGATAAATCCATTTATGAAGATGGAATATATGCTGAATCGTCAATTTTTAAAATATTTACAATTTCATTGAATTCGGGAAATGATATTAATCCTCTTCCCGACAATAATTCAATTGCCATTTCGCAAAAGCTGGCCAATAAATATTTTGATGATGAAAATGCCATTGGAAAGGTACTCCATTTGAACAATAATCTCAGTGTTAAAGTAACCGCGGTCTTTGACGATCTTCCCGAAAACTCAAGCCTCCAATTTGAATTTATTATTCCTTACTATGTATATGCCTCAAGGCAAGAATACATTACAGAATGGGGTGCTTGGGCTGGAGATCGTTGCTATGTAACTCTAAAAAAAGGAACCAATAAAACTATGGTAAATAAAAAGATTAACGAATTAATTACCAAGCCAAAAATCTGGCCCCGGTGGGATTCAAATGTAGAGCTATTTCTGTTCCCACTAAACGATTGGAGACTACATTCGAATTTCGAAAATGGCCAACAAGTTGGAGGGCGTATCTTCTATGTGAAAATATTTGGTACGGTGGCCATATTTATCCTTATAATAGCTTGCGTCAATTTCATGAACATATCAACCGCCCGCTCTGCAAAGCGAAGTAAAGAAGTGGGCCTAAGGAAAACAGTAGGTGCTTCCCGTAGCACTTTAACCATGCAGTTTTTGGTAGAGTCTATGTTGTATACATTTATTTCCTTAGGTTTTGCTTTATTATTTGTCCATTTATTATTGCCCCCATTCAACAATATGATGGAAAAGAAATTGATGATAGACTTCAGCCAACCTTTAATTTTATTTGGTTTATTTGGCATTACGGTACTTTCTGGACTGATAGCTGGGAGTTATCCAGCATTTTTTCTAGCTTCCTTCAGCCCTGTTAATGTTCTTAAAAATAATCTAAAATCAACTTCTGGTGGCATCTGGCTTAGAAGGGCTTTTGTTGTATTCCAATATGGTTTTTCTGTTTTATTGATTTTTTGTGTACTGGTAATCTATCAGCAAATCAGTTATATGCGAACCAAGGATCTTGGTTTTGATAAGGAAAACATTTTTTATCTTAAAACCCAAAAGGGGTTGCTGAATAATTTTGAGAGCTTCCGAAACGAAGCAATGCAAAACCCCTTGCTCAAAAGTGTAGGATTAAGTGACTCAAATCCAATGGAAATAGGTGTCGGCCTGGATCCTTCCGATGACGCTTGGCCTGGCAAAACCGCAGATGATTCATTTATTTTTTGGTTTCTTAAGTGTGATTATGATTTTTTAGAAACTTTAAATTTCACTATAGTAGAAGGAAGGAATTTTTCGCGCGATTATGCCACTGATTCGGTAAATTATATCATCAATGAGGAAGCTGTAAAATTAATGAAACTGTCGAATCCGGTTGGCCAGCAAGTTAAATTTGATCGTATAGGCCAAATTGTGGGGGTGGTGAAAAATTTTAATAGTTCTGGTTTACAAAAACCCATTGAACCAGTGTTAATAGCCATGCGTCCTAAGGACACCAGATTCATATTTATTAGTTATGAACCTGGCAAGACGGAAGAAGCAGTTAACTATATGAAGACTTTATATAAAAAATTTGAACCTGACTTCCCCATGGAGTATGAGTTCATGGATGAAACATTCGAAAGTCAATATAAAGATGAGATTCTTATCGGGAAAATTTCTGCTTACTTCTCGGTGGTTGCTATCATAATTTCCAGTCTTGGTTTGTTGGCACTTGTTTCATTCTCAATAGAAAGCAGGACCAAAGAAATTGGTTTGCGGAAAGTATTAGGTGCAACTGTTAAAGGGCTGGTGGTCATGCTATGCAAGGAATTTGTCAAATTGGCTTTGATTGCCCTTATTATTGGTATTCCCGTGGGATATTATCTTATGAGGTATTATTTAAATCAATTTGCCTTTCATACTGGATTTAATGTTTGGGTATTTATAATAACAGCTTTTTCTATGATTTTGATTACACTTCTTGTCGTATCCTATCAATCGATCAGGGCAGCTCTTGAGAATCCCGTGAATGTTTTAAGAAATGAATGATAAAGCGATAATAGCATACTTTAACTAATTTGAACATATCACTGTATTACACCTTACCCTATCCTACTTAATAATAATCATTTCAATCCCCCGAAACCTTTATTCGGCAAAATCGTAACAAATAGTAATTCGGCAAAATCGAAAGAAATGAAAGGCACAAATATTGGTGAATTTGAAGAAATAGTTTTACTGGTAGTAGCCTCGCTTTATGACAATGCTTACGGGGTATCCATCCAGGATGAAATCAAGGATAAGCTTAGCCGTAAAATAACCATCAGTACTGTTCATTCCACTTTGCAACGGTTATATAATAAAGGTTATTTATCATCTACTTATGGTGGCTCCACTCAGCAAAGAGGTGGGCGGAGAAAACACTTGTTCAGGGTTACGCAAGAAGGGCACAAAGCCATCACCAAAGCCAATAACGCGAGGAGCATTCTTTGGAAATCAATCCCCGAAGCTGCATTTAATTGGGGAAATGAGTAGAAAGAAATCAGCGAAAGATCACCTACCTCCTGCCTGGTTAGACAGTTTGCTGGAGAGTTATTGCAGTAACATTTTACTGGAAGGTATTAAAGGGGACCTGGATGAGCTTTACCATAGGAGA
>CBDVAV010000586.1:0-3557 GCA_965372055.1 uncultured bacterium
ACCCCGTTATCTTTTATTGAGATGTCCAGATTGCCATTTGATTTCTTGACATCCAGAAATACTTGAGCATGATCTTTAGATTTATCTTGGTATTTAATTGCATTGTTTACAAGGTTGTTCAATATAACTGATAACCTCATTTTATCCGTCTTTACATCATCGCTAAGTTCTATATCTTTTATAAACTCCACATTATTAGCATTTTCTGTAAATTTGTGATCATCAATTATTGATAAAATCAATTCTTCGATATCCACTTTTTCGATTTCAGAACCAACCCTGAGATTCCTTGAATAATGAATAATATCATTTATAAATGCATCCAATTTATCTACCCTGCTTTTCATCATTTCAAGATATTCCAACACCTTTTGTTTATCAGTCTCATCTTTGGCGATGTCTATCAATCCAAGGATTGACATAAGTGGAGCCCGTAAATCATGCGAGGTGCTATACACGAACCGATCTAATTCTGAATTGGCTTTTTCAAGGTATTTGTTCTTCTTATCAATTTCACTAGCAAGGTTTTTAAATTTGTTTTTGTTTGATTCTAAAATCTCTTCAGCTTTTACATTAAGTTTTATTAAGTGATTTATCGCAATTGAAAAAGCTATGGTTGAAAAAACAAGATTTACCAGGAAAGAAATACCATTATCTGTCTCCTGAATTTTGAATGGTCCAAAAATCTGATAATCAGATATTTCAAGCAAAATCAGCAAAGTTGCAGACAACAACACAAATAATATTTTTTCTTTTTTTTCTTTTTTGCCAAAGAAAATAAACGTCCCCCCGATCAATGGATAAAAAATCAGGAATACACCAGTTTCCTTGGGGATAAGATTTGCATAACCAAATAGAAGAATATTTAGGGACAAAATAAAAAGGTATTTTGCTGCTATGTGTTTCCTGTTTTCATTAAGCACATAGACCAAAACAATAATTAATCCTATAAATGCATCGATAGAAGCAGGTATTATTAATCCTTGAGAGAAATCAATATAGATTTGAATTATGGCTAGTATTATTCCAAAAACTGCAAATTGGGACAACAGGATATTTGGACGTTGGGCCAGGGCTATCACAGGATCGGTTTCCTTTCCGAGCCTTGTCCAATTTTTTATTTTAAGAAACCCAATTAGGTATTTTAACATTTAATAAGATTGCTTGTGTTCCGGAAGTGTTATAAGTAATAGATTTATAAATGCCAAATAAAATTTAACAAAAAACGTTTAAATAAAATTCGGGATAAAAGTCATACAATCATAAACTGAGCCATAATATAACTCTTTTAGAAAATCTTATTAAACTATTTCATGTCCCTTTTACGAAATTTGATATGCTGATTGTGTCATAATCCATCTTAAAAGTACGAATGTGCAAGATTATTTATAGAGTCCTTGCGAGACTTCATTAACTTATGATTTGAGATATTAAAAAAAGCCCCTGCATAACAATATACAGAAGCTTTTGGTATTATTTGATCACGGGTTATTGCTTTTCAAAAGTGAACGTCTTTTGTTCAATTGTAGCAACTCCATTATGTGTATCTGAATGTTCTTCATAGAGAACCAAAGTGGTTGAATTTAAAGTCATCACATCCATATGCTCAGTATCGGCACCGCTTGTCATTGTGAGCTCAGTGCCTGTAATGACCCAAGTTCCACTTTCTGAATCTGTTGGGAAGTCAGCATCAACCAAAGTATATGTTCCATTTTTACCAAACGTAATTGTCATGTTTGAAATGTCTTCAAGATCATCATGCATGGTAACACCATCTTGAATTTCAACATGCTTTTCGGTTACTCCTTTCCAGGTTCCATCAATTGAAAAGGCATTGTCATCATCATTACAAGCCCAAAGGGTGATGATGAATAAACAAACTAATAGTGAAGTAAATTTTTTCATAATATTAATATTAATGTTATAGTTTTTAAAATATTGATCAATTTGGATGATACTCTAAGTGATGTTGCTGGAGTTCCAGCATTTTTAAATGATTCTCCATAGTGTGATGATATTCTTCATCATGACCATCATTTCCATGGTCATCCCCGTGATCATCTCCGCCCTCGTCATGGTGATCTCCAAATGGCATATCTACCTGATCGTCATGGTGACCATGTTCAGGTGGATTAGGGGTGTGATGGTGATCATCTCCTGCATTCATGTGGCTGTAGATCTGATGGTTAGAGTTATACATTGTCGAATAAATGTGAAACTGACCATCAAACAGGCCTACTTTTGCTGGATTTGGTATAATATCAGTGTAGTATTCAACGGAATCCTGATACATTGAAGCCATTTCAAATGCCTCACCCATTTCAGTTAATGCATCTTCATCAAATGCAGGGTGAATATCCTGAAAGAGTTCGTCTTCGCAGGCACTCACAATCATTGTTATTATTAATATTGATAATATGTGTTTCATGTCATTATATTTAGTTTGCTGATTTCAAGAATTCAAGAACTTTAGTTGTTTCCTCTTTAGTAAGAGTGGCTCGTACCCTCATATGTGTAACTGCAATATCCCACTGGAGATCACTAAATGTATCGGGTGAAGGTGCATTATGACATCTGATGCAATTCTCCCCCCAAAGTTGAGCACCACTTTTAGTAATGTTTGGGTGCTGGCTTGAAATACAGCCATTTAATGTTGCAACTATAAAAACGACGATGTAAATAATTGCTGCGAAGTATCTAAAATTTTTCATTTTTTTAAAGATTAAAGTTTAAAATCCTATTGCCCAGTGAATAAAAAATGCATTCCCACCACTACCGTGACCACCCAATTCATCTGCATGTCCTTCACCATGTCCGCCGGTTCCAACATCAGGTCCAAAACGATAAGTAATTTTGAATACTGACCGCCAGTCTAACCAATAATTAATGCCAACGTCCCATTGAGATTCGCTAACACCCCAAAGGGCTCTGTCGGGAGTATCGAGAAAGGAATATCGGGCATTGAATTCAAGGTTTTTAATGAATTCACTTCCTACAAAGGAAGGCCTGACTGAAAGCTGGGCGAAATAAGATAATGTCTCATTTTCAAAATCATAAAAGAAAGAATTTGTAGTATCTCCAGGTACTGCAAATGCCATATCATCTACATCAACCAGGTTTGCCTGGGCTTTTATATCGATTATACTTTTTAGAAATGGAACAGGTCTGACAAAGGTCAAATCCAAAGCAAACATCTTTGATGCAACATCTTCATATACAGTTTCGTCTGACCCAACTTTTCCATAGTTTCCTGACAATCCCAATTCAAGAGATGAATTTGTTAAGGGGAAAATACCCACCCTTCCACCAAATGTCTTTTGGAAATTGTTGTCGTTCAATTTGTCATAAGTAAGCATTCCGGCTTGCTCACCTGATTCCACAAGTTGAGGGCCATTTACAACAAACAATGCATAGTTCAGCTTTAATTGACCAACATAAAAAGCACCTCGGGCTTCAAACCCCAAGTCAGTGCCCGGTAGAACCCCATCGTGTCCAAATCCCTGTGGCATGGTAGGGAATTTATTTACCCACGCCGGGTGGAGCCTATCAATAAAAAT
>CBDVAV010000587.1:0-3541 GCA_965372055.1 uncultured bacterium
CGTCTGAAATAGTCTTTGCAACATTCCCAAGTTTATCATTGGCCTGAATAATATACTTAAGGAGGAGTTCTTTATCACCTTCGCTTCTATCATATGAATCAATCAAATTTCTTGTTGACTCTAGCCATTCAGTTGAGCGGGGAGCTTTTAGGATAGGGCTTATATAATTGGTAATATCTCTTGATTCAGAGATCACAGCTGGTATCTTGGGGCCTTCTCCAAATAACCATGAAAATAAATTTTTAAGGTTGTCTTTTTTGTCTTCAGCTATGGGATTTTCGAAATCAATGTCCTTATAGCTATCAGTAATGCCAAGGTAGTTTTTAATTGCCGTTTGTCCTAAGGACAACAATAAATACGAAAATCTGTCTTTTGCTTTCTCAACAGTCTCTGGAATTTCAGATTCGTTTTGAATTATTGAAATAAGTTGGTAGCACAGATAGCTTTTTCTAATGGAATTGCCTTTATCTCCAACCATTTTTTGAATTGAGTCTAGTTCTAAGCCTCTATCCTCTCTTAAACTTTTGACATACCTTGCCTTTTCATATGGTTCCCATTTTTTAAGTCCTCCAATATGCCTAATGCCAATATATGAGGCAACTGTGCTTCGATCAGTATACAGTACAACTGGAAGATTCGATAATGATTCGACATAATCTGGATTCACATTCGGCCAATTTCTCGCCCCTACTATATCTCTTAGATTTCCATCCAATAATAGCTTTACTGTAGAAAGCCGTCGATTTCCTTCTACAACTATAAATTGCAAGTTGTTATCATTTACTAGTCCCATAAATTCCTCAGGGTTTGGATCATCGGAAAGTAAATCATCTAGAGTTGAAACGTCAGTTGGAATTGCAATCATTGGTTCCTCTTGAAAATAACCATTCGTAGCAATAGAATAAGCCAATTCGGGCAGGTCAAACTGCTCTTTCATTACCGTAAGTAATTCATCAGAATTCTTGCTAGCGTCTTTTTCATGAAGCCTCGGATTTTCTGGATCGAGAAGTAATCTTTCGATTGATATGTGATGCAATTTATACCGTTTGAAGTATGTTTTCAGCTTCTCCATGTAGATTTATAAGCAGATTTTTGAAATAACCACCATGTGGATGAATGTATGTAATAATTTGAGTAAGTAATATCAGTATACTAAAAGTAAATTTCAAAGAATAATTTGGAAATATTAAGAAACTGCCTTTCCGACACACTTTTTTTTACCCTCACTTCCACTTCTTTCCCAAAGCTTCAAAAGAATGGTTTAAAATCAGGTATAAAATACTGCACACATTTGCCATTCCCTCTCTCCTTCCCTTACCAAAAATATCAAAAAAATGCTAGATTTTGAGTACCCTGAAAATAAAAAGATGAACTATTTTTAAGTATCTTTATGTTGTTACCGATTTCAATGATAAATGGCTAAGCGTGTAAGCATTATAAATTTTAAAGGTGGCGTTGGTAAAACTACACTACCATTCAATTTTGGTACAGGTCTAACTAGATATCATAACGCTAGAGTTCTATTGGTAGATATGGATCATCAGAGTAGCCTTTCAATTCTTTGCTTAGGAGCTGGAGGATGGGAAACTGCTGTTAAAGATGAGAATACTATTGATGAAATATTTAAAAAATTTCTCGGTCACACCTCAGAAACGCCTGGAGAAGAAATTATTATCCGAAATCCGTTGAATAGAAGTTCCTATCAAAACTTGGATCTTGTACCGGCTAGTCTTCATTTGGATGACACAGAAATTGAGCTTACGGCTTCTCATCAGGGTAATGCCATCCAATCGGAATGGAATAAGCGAACGATGATTTGCCAATGGTTGGAAAATGTTGGTGTAAATGATAATTATGACTACATAATTTTTGATTGTCCTCCGGCGACCAAAATTGTTTCGCAAAATGCTATTGCCGCAAGTCATGGTTATATTATTCCAGTTGTCCCCGAGGCAGTCATGGAACGTGGGGCCCCGCACCTGCATGAAATGCTGCAAACTGGAATTGACGAAAAATTGAAAGCATTGGCATCATTGGGAGCCGCCAGATCAATGCATGTAATGGATACCCATTTAATTGGTCTAGTAATAACTCGAATTCAAACCTCTGGTGGATATTCCGGATATACCAATGATCATACACAGCATCTCAGTTCCTTAAAAAGACAATGGAAAAATTTTTTAGTGGAACCATATATCGAACAAGGAACGGGTATTAGCCAAGCTTTGGCAGATGGTGTTCCGGTTTACGACCGAGCTAATACACAAAACATAGGAGGTAGAAGACTCCATACGCGATTCAAAGAATTAACAAATGAATTAAAGTCAAGAATAGATAATTTATGAATGACCATGATAGTAATCTAACAGAAAGAAGAACCAATCGAGAATCTTCTAAAGGCCCTCTCTTTATTAGAGATATCGTAAAGTATTTATCTAATATGGTTAAACTTAATGAGGATCCTCGTACGGGAAATGTAGAATTAAGTAAAGGTCTAAAACAATTAGCAAACTCTCTAAAACCATATTCGAAGAGATCATTGCACGATATTGCGGATATTGTAAAGAACCAGTCATTCTTGAGTGAAATCAAACCTTCCTTAAGAAAAATAGACACGAACCTACCGGAAAGTTTGGATTCACTTAAAGAGAATGTTGTAGAAGAAATACTTAATAACAGTGATTACCAGAAATTTCAATTAATTGAATTAGGAGCACAACGGTTCGGAATCTCTAGATCGAAGCTTGAACGGCTCAACAAGGAAGCGGTGATTGAATCGATTAGATCAGCATTAAATCATGAAAGATCCATTGAAGTTATTTCACAAGAAGCTAGACGAAGTGGTGAAAAGAGATCTTCCTAAATTGTATATGTTCAGTTATCTTAATCCGCACCCATTTGCCATTCCCTCTCCCCTCCCTACTGCCAAAAATGTCAAAAAAGTGCTACTGTCTGCTATATGTGAAAATGAGTACTGCTACGTTGGGTTGATTTAAGATTCCAAGCGAAAAAATGCTTCCTTTATAATGCTGGGGTCTTCAGACCGAATTGATCCTCCAAATTGTGTAGAAGATGACTATTTATTCAAAATATGCTGAAAGTAAACAAAAAATCCAGCCAAAAATAAACCTTTACGTCTTTCCCGTTTTCACGGGAATGACGTAAAAGGGACTTTTGCACAACCCTAACTTAAAATGCAGGCCTTAGTGGCATATGTACACTAATTGCTCAAAATCCTAACCGTCACACTAGAAGGTCTCTGGGTATCGTGATAAATACGATGAGTGGCCTTTATAAAATCCTCCTCATCACATTGATAAATATTCACAAACTGTTGGGGATTTCGATCCACTAGCGGAAACCACGAATTCTGAACCTGGATCATGATCTTATGCCCTGGTTCGAAGGAATGCGCTAGATCGGGAATGGTGAAGGACACTTCTGTCACTTCTCCAGGAACGAATGCCTCAGGCTTCTCGAAACTATTGCGATATCTGCCCCGAAGTACCTCCCCCCTCACCAACATCTGATACCCACCCAT
>CBDVAV010000588.1:0-3539 GCA_965372055.1 uncultured bacterium
TCTATTCCTGGTGATAAAAAACAACAGCACTATACCCTATGAATTAGATGACATTTACTTTAGTCAATCAATCAAAGCCTCTGGGGGTAAATCAGGTCAAAAAAGCGAAGACTTCCTTCCCGTGTTAAATAAAATTGAACCATTGGACAAGGTGATTCCATCCAAAGATTTTAGGGTACTGTGTTATGAACTGGAGAAATTCACTTTGACCAAAAAGAACCAATTGGAAATAGATATCATAGAGTTGAATGGAAGGAGGAAAGGAGAAATAAACGTCAGCAGAAATACATTCAACAATAACGCCAGAACATTTAAAAATGATTAAGGCCCTGGCATTTAGCATTAACCTGGTCTTCCTGATGGCCATAATATTTACCCTGGGGCAGCTATACCCCACCGACAGCCTGTTAATGACCCCTGGGGATTGGAGTACAGCAATTGGCATTATTACATCCTCACTGGTACATCAAAGCATTGACCACCTGGTATATAATAGCGCAGCCCTTTTTATATTCTATTTCTTCCTAATCAAGGAAAACCAATTGACCAGGCCAATTTTTGATACCGCGATATTGATCGTGGTATCCAATCTATTGATATTTCTGATTGGAAATCCTGCATATTCCTACTTGGGGTCTTCCAATTTAGTATACGCCCTGTTTGGGTACAGCTTGGCAGCAATCGTATTTGAAAGAAAACTATTGCTGCTGATACCAATTGCAATACTGGCCGGAATACTTATTGCCGGCCTGGTGATCAGTACCAATACCGTCAGTTACCTCAGTCACTACATGGGAGTGTTGACAGGATTTTCCTATTGCTATTTTAGATATTTAAAACAATTAAGAATTTATCATTATGCTAAATAAACACAGCGATGATTTGGATCGGCTAAGGCAATATTTTCAAGAGAAGCATTCCAAGCCAGGGAGTGAACAGAGTGCCATCTTTGAAAAATATTACAAACAAATGGTGGCAGAAAACAGTAAGAAGGTGATGGAAGATATTAGAAAAGCAGAGAAAAACCCATTTAAGACCAACACCAAGGCCATTGCAGAAGGATTGAACACCATGTACGGTGAAGTTGGTTATGGAATGCAGATGAGCGAAGAACAAAGAAAGTTCGGAGCACGATTTGAAGCAGAAGCAATGAAGGATGGCATTATATTACCCGCCATTTCTTCCAAAAACCGTTTGATTGACCAGCTTGGGGAAAGAGTTGATAAATTGAAAAAGGATTACGGTAATTTGAACAAACAGTATACCGGTATAAAGGAAAAATTTAAGCAACTGCAGAATAAGTTTACCAACCTTGTAAGCAACTTAATCCATAAAGAAGGGTTCAGTCAATCAAAAGTTGACAATTATACCAAGGCATCGGTGAAAGAAACAACACAGCAGAAAACATTAGGTAAATCCCGCTAAGTGTACCCCAACAACCAACTGGAAATGAAAGCAGTGATAGAAATCTTTGATGCGTTTTTATTGGCTTATAACAGTAAAGCTACCAGGAAACTGGCGTTAGTGGAGTTGTGGGACAACGTGGAAAAGAACTATGACAAATTTGAAAGAGAAGAGATTCCGAACATTATTCTTGACCAAGCAATAGGCTTGTATAAAGATTATAAACGCAGTTGGTTTTTCAAGCACCTGGTGATCGATAAGCACAGGCTTGAGTTCAGGGAAAAGATATCAAATGCTTACGGATGATAGTAGGGCTTAGTTTGCCATGGTATAACGGAGACAAGTTTAGGTTAGAATTTAGATGACAATTACATCATCCCTTCTTCAGAAAATGAATAGTACCCTTCACTGGTTAAAATAAAATGGTCCAAGACGGATATCGCCAATAACTCTCCAGCAGATTTCAGTTTTTTTGGTAAGCTTAATATCCAGTTCACTGGGCCTTAAAGTTCCTGATGGGTGGTTGTGTGCCAGGATCATTGCACTTGCATTGGCCAGTAAGGCTGAGCTAAATACAAGCTTAGGGTCTACCACTGTCCCGCTGACCCCACCACTTGAAATTGGCACAATGCCCAGCACCCTGTTGCCACGGTTAAAGAGCATGACCTTGAATTCTTCTTTTAGCTCTATCTTGTCCATGTCCCAGTGTTTGATAAATATGTCAAAGACTTCCTTAGGGCTTTGTACCTTCGGCCTGTCGGAAGCTTTCACCCGTGGCCGGTAAATCAATTCCACTTCAGCGACTTCAAATAGATTCAAATGTTTATTCATAATGATAAATTTTAAAGTGAACCCGCTCAATGCAGGCATTCAATTAATTATTTGCAGTCGATGGATGTTTTTAGAGGGAGTGGATGGGAGTGGGGCAGGATAGTGGAAGGGCAAAGGGGGCAAGGATCTGAAACCAAAAGGAAACGGCTATTTTTTCCGTTTTACGGAGGGTTGGGATTCGGGACGGCTAAATAGGAAAAAATAACATAGTCTTTTGGGGGCTTGTCCCTCGAAAAATATAACTTTCTGTAAATGATGGTTGAATGGGATATGGAGGCTTTAGGTCTATCGAGAAAATCGTAATGCACGAAATTAATTATCCCCGATGTTCAGGTTTTACACTGAGCATATCAACATGGGGATAAACAGCTTAAAATAAAAGGCTTCTGAAGTATACAAATATATATTCCCCCGGTCTAAAAGGATGGCAAAAGCGTTGAATTGACAAAAATCAATTTTTTTTTAAAATATTTTAAAAAAAAATAATCGCTGTTTCAGGCCAGTATAGGCCGTGTTTATAAGTATTTACCGCAATATCTATACGTATTTATACCCCCCCTGTAAATTTGCATTAATAATTCTTTTATTAATATAGTGTTTCTGTTCAATTAATTATTTATAAAAATTTAACTAAACGATGAAAAATCTTTGTGCTTCTGTTCTGATTATTAGCGGTGTATTAATCAACTTTCAATCTTACTCCCAGCTCTACACTTCCGAAATAGAAGTGACCAACAGTACCAATGGAAATGTAGGGATCGGAACCAATACACCAATAGCACCTTTATATCTTTTGGCGCCACAATCCAATCAGGGCTTTAAAATTGGCGCAACTGGAATGAGTACTGTAATTTCTTTGCATGTTTCCTCAGGCAATTATGGATATTTTCACCTTGGAGGTAATACGACACTAAGGGGAAATGGTCAAAACTCTTATTTTGATGGCAATCTTGGCATTGGAACAACAAGCCCAACATCAACACTACATATTTATAAAAATGGTAATGGCTGGCTACAACAGATTAAAGGAACTGCTTTCAATGCTGGAGAAACTGTTGGGCTTAAATTTTTATCTGGATATGGTGGTGACAATGGAAAATGGGCTGGAATTGCTGCAATGGCAGAAAACCTCCATTCAAATGATACAGGGCTAGGGTTGTTTGCAGATCAATTGGAAAGGGTAAGGATTAAGGCCAATGGCAATGTCGGAATTGGAACTACCAATCCTTCTCAACTGCTGCATGTCTCTGGGGGAACAGGCAGTGCTTTCTTGAAACTAGAAGCAGATACAGATAACAGTGGTG
>CBDVAV010000589.1:0-3533 GCA_965372055.1 uncultured bacterium
AGATTGTGTCCATGGAATAAATAAATCCCCGTGTTCAATAAACTCATTGGAATTGTCTTCTGTCCAGTTCTTTTTCATTTCTAAAGATTGAATTTTAAAATAAAAGTTCTTGCCATATTACTTTATACTCAAGCATGAAATTCCATTGCGAAATATTCATGCCTTCCATACCTTTATCAAAATAAAGAAAAATTTCATTTTTAAATATACCAAGCAAAGTTGTCAACCAACCAGCTCGATCTTATCTCTTCCGCCTCATCACCCACTGAACCTGGGAAAAACTTCATTATATACCGTTCATCGGCGGGATCGGGCAAAACTTTTGCCTTGGTAAAGGAATACCTGGAGTTGGTACTACGGGATCCCAACGATTACAAGCATATTCTGGCAATAACTTTTACCAATGAGGCCACCAGGGAAATGAAAAGCCGCATTATTGAAGATTTAGAAAAGATTGCGTCTGGTAAAACCACGCCCATGCGCAAGGAGATAGAAAAAGATTTCAATAAGCTGGGCATTCGGATGGAAATTGAAAAAAGGGCCATCAGGGCACTAAAAAATATCCTGCACAATTATTCCCGTTTTGAAGTAAGCACTATTGACCATTTCTTTACCCGTGTAGTGCGCTCACTTTCCTGGGAACTTAAAGTGCCCATGCGCTTCGAGATAGATGTTGATAATGACAAAGCTTTGGAGAGTGCCATTGAAAAATTGTATGCAGTGGTAAATGAAGACCAGGCAGTGAAATCGTGGCTTGAAGCATTTGCATTTAACCGGTTAGAGAACGATAAAGGTTGGAAGATTGATTATAACATTCATGAATTGGGAATGGAATTGTTCCAGGAAAGGTTCCAGGAAGGGTTTTCAAATACAGAAATCCAATTGGACGATTTAAAAAAACTTGCCTCCCAACTAAATCATACAATTAATTCCTACAGGAAATCAATACGGTCATTGGCTGTTCAAGCCATGGAGTTGATCAACCAATCCGGCTTGGAATTAAAGGATTTTAAAGGAGGGGCAAATGGTGTGGCAAGCAACTTTAGAAAACCCATCAATAATGATTTTAACCTTACCGATACTTTCTGGAAAGTGGCAAGGGGAGAGGATAATTGGTATACCCAACAATCACCTAAAATAGAAGAAATAAAAGAGTTGACATCTAGGGGACTTGACAAAATCGCGGGGGAAATGTTAGATGTGTACAAGCAGCATTACATGAACTATGTATCCGCTGAACAGCTAATGAAAAACATTTATTCTTATGGTTTATTGGATATTCTACATAACAAACTAAAAGAATACCGTGATGAACAAAACCTGATGTTGCTATCAGATACCAACTTTTTGATTCACGAGGTAATTAATGATAATGACGCTCCATTTCTTTTTGAAAAACTGGGCAGCAAGTATAAACATATTTTGATTGATGAATTTCAGGATACCTCAAACTTTCAATGGAAAAACCTTCTGCCCCTGGTGCTTAATGCGGTCAGCAGTGAGCACAGGGTTTGGATTGCCGGAGATGTGAAGCAGTCAATCTATCGCTGGCGTGGAGGTAATATGAGACTTCTGATTGAAGGAGTGCACGACGACCTGCAGTTATTTAAAGATGGAATCCTGGAAATTCCGTTGGTGGAAAACCGCCGAAGCGCGTCAAATATTGTGGAATTTAATAATCAATTCTTTACCCAGGCCTACAAACTGGTTTCAATGAATGATGATCTCCCTGATAATCGGGATCTTATTAGTAAAACATACAAGGATGTAATTCAGACCCCCAAAGGATCTACGGGTGGATATGTTGAAGTTAAATTTTTTGAAAGGAAAGACGAAGATGGCAGAGCATGGACTGAGGCGGCAATGAATGAAACGAATGAAACCATCAAAAAATGCCTGGAGCAAGGCTATCAATTCCAGGATATTATGATCCTGGTGGACAAGAACTCCCAGGCTAATTCAATTTCTGAAGTATTGAGCAGGGCAGGAATACCTGTAATTACCGAGAGCTCTCTCCTGGTAACCAACAACCGGAAGATCCGATTTCTGATCAGCATCCTGGAATGGTTCCACCAACCGGACAATTGCCTGGCTAAAACCAACATTCTCTTTCATTACAGTTCATTAACAAATGCTCTAGTTGATCTACATGAAGTATTTAGCAATGTGGATGTACAGTTTGAAAAAATGATGCCAACAGATTTTATGAAGCTTTATCCGGAGATCGCTCGCAAGCCAATATATGAAATGGTGGAAGAATTGGTACTTCTTTTTGAACTGCACCTGGTTGTAGACAGTTTTCTTCAACGGTTTCAGGATATATGCCTGGAACAATCAAGAAAAGGCCGTAATAACCTGGAAGGGTTTCTGGAGTGGTGGGAAGAGAAGTTGAAGCAAGCCAGGATAGGGAGAGGTTCAACCGATCTTTCTATTAAAGTACCTACTAATAGCAAGGCTGTTAAGGTGATGACTATTCACAAAGCCAAAGGGCTGGAATCACCGGTAATAATCATACCATTTGCTAATAGCAACTTAAAACCTAAGGCCGGTTCAATGTTTTGGACCAGCCAATTGGAGGATCCATATAAGGAATATGGTTTGTTGCCCCTGGTTTTAAATAAAAAGCTTACAGAGTCTCATTTTGATGAGGCATTCCGACAAGAGCAACTTGAAGGAATGATAGAGAGATTAAATGTTACCTATGTGTCGTTCACCAGACCGAAAGAACGGCTATACATTTTTAGTGAGCGGTTTAAGCCGGGAAAATCCAGTGAAATATCAACCCTGAATAAACTTTTGTATTACGCTTTTGATGAGCATTCTTTTGGAATGCAAAAATACTGGGATGCACAAGAATGGGAATTGAAAATAGGGGAAGAAAAAATGCTTGTGGATTTAAAGGACAAGGGAACCTTACCACTAGGGATTGAGAAATACCCTGTTAATCTATATGATGGTAAGGTTACAATCCGTGCTGACTCCAAGCGGTTTTTTATGTTGTTCGACAACGAGAAGGCAATAAAGATCAAAAGAGGGGTTCAGGCACATACAGTGTTGGAAAGACTAAAAACCAGAAAGGATGTTGATTTCGTATTAAACCAGACAATTGCCGAAGGAATTATCGAAAATAAAGACAGGGAGGATATTAAAAAACGCATATCAACATTATTCGAAGACCCTCTTTTCAACTCTTGGTTTGATGAAGATCGGGAGACTATTGCAGAGCGTGAAATAATCAGCAATGGAAAAATTTATAAGCCAGATAGGGTAGTGATAAAAGACAATAATGCCATTGTTATCGATTATAAAAGTGAAAGCAGGGAAAAAATACACCATCATCAAGTAAATGAATATGGGAAATTGCTGGAAACCATGGGTTATGGAAATGTTAGGAAATACCTGGTTTATGTCGAGGATTTCAAAATAGAGGAAGTAAATTAGATGAGAAGTTTTTTACAACATATCATCGATGACATTGAGGATTGTGGGCCACTTAAAGAACAAGCTTACATCTTTCCCAATCGACGTGCTTG
>CBDVAV010000590.1:0-3533 GCA_965372055.1 uncultured bacterium
AAACATAGTGACACCCTTCCTCCTGAAGTTAAACAATTGCACTCGGCTATTTTTATGATTGGCAAGGAAGAGGATAAATATGTGATTGTTTCTGGTAATCCAATGAAGAGTGAAAATGTTGATGGCCTGAAGGATAAGCTAATACAAATAAACAGCCTTGATAAAGATGGGCTAAAAGCACTTTACAAAGAGATTATAAAAAGCACGACACTTTCTGATAAAGGGGGGGCAGGATTAGGGTTCGTGGATATGGCCAGGAAATCAGGGCAGAACCTGGAGTTCGATTTTGAACCGATGAATGATGGTTTTTCATTTTTTTCATTAAAATCTGTAATTTCCAAACAAAACTGAACCACAAATAAACAAGATTATGGAAATCATTAATTTGGAAGGTACCGAAGACACCCCTAAAGTAATCCTGGATAAGGATAGTGCCAAGTTTGAAATTTCGGGAAGATCACTGCCGGAAGACGCCGCGGATTTTTTCCAACCGATATTGAAATGGATTGGAAATTACGCTGGGGATCCTAATCCGTCAACTGTTTTTCAAATAAAGCTTGAATATTTTAATACAGCATCATCTAAATTGATACTGGATGTTTTGTCAGATTTAGAAGACATTGAAGGAATGTCCATCGAGTGGTATTACGATGAAGATGATGAAGATATGCAGGAAGCAGGCGAAGAATTTTCTGAGCTTGTTGAGATTCCCTTCGAATTTAAAACTTACTAGATGGCCTTTGTTTTAAAATATTCAAAATAAAGCAAGAACAGGAAAATCCATGAGTGAAGAGATATTAAAAGCATTGACCAAGTTATTCGCAATCTTTTCAAAACAAGATGGCGGTGTTTCAGAAGAAGAACGAAATTTCGTGATTGGATATTTCAATCAGGAATTGGACCAGGATTCCATAAAAGAATACCTTGATCTTTTTGATACCCTTACCGAGTACAATAAAGAAGGTGGCGAAAAAAAGGAAAAGAAACTCACTTCAGTAAAAGATTCGGTTAGGACATTGGGGATTTGCAAAAAGATCAATAAAACCCTCACCCAGAAACAAAAAATCGTGGTGCTGTTCAAAATAATGGAACTGATTGAATCAGATCCGAGCAGTAGCCCACAACAAATGGAAATATTGGACACAGTTTCTGATGTGTTTAATTTCGATAAAGAAGAATTCAGAATTATTGAAAATTTTGTTTTCTCTAATAACGGGGAAACTAAGAAACCAGATAATAAGGATATTTTATTTGTAAGCAAGGATCCTTTACCCACCAATGGTTCCGGAAAGCACCTTCAATCCGATCTCACTGGAATGTTGACTTTTGTAAAGGTGAACAGTGTAGATATGTATTTTGCTAAATACCAGGGGACTGACGAGTTACTTTTAAATGGTTTTGGAATGAAGGCCTCCAGTGTATATAACTTTTCCCAGGGAAGTACAATAAAAACCCCAAAAGGAGACGCTTTATATTATAGCGATCTTATTTCCAAGTTTGTGGAGGATTCAAAATCAAGCAAACTGTCATTCAATGCCACTAGCCTTGAATTTCGGTTTCCCAACGGCGGCATAGGGTTAAGGGACATAAAAATTTCAGAAGGACAAGGGAAACTGATTGGAATTATGGGGGCAAGTGGAGCAGGCAAGACCACCCTTTTAAATGTATTGGCCGGTATAGAAAAGCCTTCTTCCGGGGAAGTCCTAATCAATGGGATCAACATCCACAAGCAGAAAGATAGCATCCAAGGGGTTATAGGTTATATATCTCAAGATGACCTGTTGATAGAGGAACTTACAGTTTACCAGAATCTATATTTCAATGCAAAATTATGTTTTGCAGACCTGGCCAAGGATGAACTTGACAAGAGGGTTATGACAGTTTTGGAAAGCCTGGGCCTGGAACAACGCAAAGACCTTAAGGTTGGCAGTGTACTGGATAAGACTATTAGTGGAGGTCAAAGAAAAAGACTTAATATAGCACTGGAGTTGATCCGTGAACCCGCGGTATTATTTGTTGATGAGCCTACTTCAGGGCTATCATCCAGGGATTCGGAAAATGTAATTGATCTGCTTAAGGAATTGTCATTAAAGGGCAAAATAATATTTGTCGTAATACACCAGCCTTCATCAGACATCTACAAAATGTTTGATAAAATGTTTATCATGGATACTGGTGGATACCCGGTTTATTATGGTAACCCTGTGGAATCAGTGACTTATTTTAAAGAAGTTACCAGCCAGATAGATAAAAACAGGGGGCAATGTATAGCCTGCGGTAATGTCAACCCTGAGCAGATATTTAACATCATTGAAGCCAGGGTTGTGGATGAGTATGGGCTATTGACCAATAAAAGAAAAGTAACACCCCAGCAGTGGAACGACAAGTATTTAGAAAATTTTGAGCCTGAACTGATAAATGATGTAAAAGAGAAACCTCCTCATTTACTAAATATTCCCAACAAGATAAAGCAAACAATAATATTCACCATCAGGGATACGATTTCCAAAATCAGCAATAAACAATATTTACTGATAAACGCGTTGGAAGCACCAGCATTGGCACTGATATTGGCGATTATTATCAGGTACAAAAATTCACCAGGGGGAGAAGCTTATATTTTCAGGAACAATGAAAACATACCTGCTTTTCTGATGATGAGTATCGTGGTGGCATTGTTCATGGGCCTTTCCGTGAGCGCGGAGGAAATAATAAAAGATAGAAAAATTCTCAGGAGGGAATCATTCCTAAACCTTAGTTGGGGCAGTTACCTAGCTTCCAAACACATTATTCTGTTTATCATATCTGCAATTCAAACCATAAGTTTTGTGCTGATCGGGAACTTGATCCTCGAAATACAAGGAATGACGTTTAGTTTTTGGTTGGTACTATTCTCTGTTTCCTGTTTTTCCAATGTTATTGGACTCAATGTATCATCTGCGTTTAACTCGGCCATTACGGTTTATATTTTAATACCGATAATCCTGATCCCCCAAATGATACTTAGTGGATTGATGTTCAGTTATGACAAGTTAAACGAAGTGATAAGTACCAAAGGAAAAGTACCCCTTGTTGCTGATTTGATGGTTTCAAGGTGGGCACTTGAGGCGATGATAGTACAACAATTTCAATCCAATGATTATGAATCACCTTTTTTCGAATTGGAAAAAGAAGAAATGGAAGCGGATTTTAAAACTGCCTATCTGATAAAAGAACTCCGTTATAAAAATGATTTCATTTATAAGAACCATAAAACAAAAGATGATTCGTTGTTAAAGCTTATCAATAAGGATATTAAAATCATCAAAAACGAATTCTATAAGGAGGAATATAAAAAAGCCGAGGAAGGATTTGATGTTGGGCCAATTCAAACTGCGGTAGATTTCAACCAGGACTTTAACAGGGAACTGGGCAATTATTATGATAGGCTGGAATCTTTTTATCTGGATAAATTTAACCTGACAGTGCAGAAGAAGGAGAAACTGATGGCATTCCTGGAGAATTCCAAGCATTTAGACTATAATCAAAATGTG
>CBDVAV010000591.1:0-3527 GCA_965372055.1 uncultured bacterium
CAATATATTAAACCAGACAAGGTGGAAGATAATGATGACACTGATTGGTACGTTGACAAATTATATGATTTCGCACAGGATTTGGGAATTACCACCATCAAGGCCAGGTATAGCCGATGGGTAATAGATCTCAACCGTGATCCAAACGGTGAGCCACTCTACAACGATGGGCGATTGACCACTGCATTAACTCCAACCACAACTTTTAGCGGGGTGGAAATTTATCGATATGATCCGCCTGACCAGGATGAAATTGACCAAAGACTTCGATTGTATTATTATCCCTACCATGATAAGATCAATGAACTGATCACTGATCTAAAATATGAATTCAAAAATGTTTTGTTATTCGATGCCCATTCGATAAAACAAAAAGTCCCTTCTATTCATCCTGATAATTTCCCAGATTTAATATTGGGAAACAATAGAAAATTATCAGCAGGGCCAGGGATCATCCAGGCGGCAGTAAAATCACTCAGTGGCAGTGAATATTCTTTCGCCCACAACTTCTTGTTTAAGGGAGGGTACATTACCCGGCATTTCGGGAATCCTGAGAAAGGGATCCATGCTTTACAGCTTGAAATGACCATGATCAATTATATGAACCAATGGGAGATTAACTACGATGAGGAAAAGGCAGAAAAGATGAAACACACTTTGAAAAATCTTTTCTCAGAGCTGATAGATGCCTTGGATTGATATTCTTAGCTGAACTCACACCCAAACTCAAACTCAAACTCGTACTCACTTCCTATTTAATTCTAAAGACTGATAAAGAATCATTGTTGAACCCAATGATTGCATAATTATTTCCAGCCCGGTCATTGATAACCTCTATTGACTTCGAGTTACCATTAAAATAAAATTCCGAGTTTAGTGCTTTCCTGGTATAATACCCTCTCTTTTGATCTGATATTAATACCAGCCCCGAGCCAGCATCAAATCGGGGTGTTTCTACTTCAGTGTTGTAAATCCCACCGATTAAAAGCAAATCCTCATAACCATCTTTGTTTATGTCGTGGGTTTCGATATCCATTATTGGAAAGAATTGTGCTTCTATTGGTAATGCTATCCGCTCAAACTTATTTTCGCCCAGGTTTAGCAACAAAACTGATTCAAAAGTAGTTACTTCACGCTGGTAGGAGTTGTTTAGTCCTTCTCCAAAAATATCTATTACAGAGGCCCTGGCAAAGGAGTCGTAGGTAGGGAATTTCTCCTGAATGAAAGGCATTTGATCAGTGGAGCATTCTTTGCCCCTGAACGGCACATAATGCCCTTGGTATTTAGAGCTCAATACAATGTCAAAGGTTTGATTATCATCGAAATCACTGGCAAATACCTTAAAAGGCTTATCGGATGTAGCTTTATACTTGGTGTTGAGCCCAACATTTCCTACAACAAAGTCAGGCAAACCATCCTTGTTTAAATCAGTTTCCTTAACACTGAACCACCAACCCAATTCAAGCTCTAGATTATTATCGGCAGAAATATCTTGAAAGGATCCCTGGTTATTTTTGAATAAACCTATTTTGGTCCATTCTCCAACAATCACCAGGTCTCTCCAACCATCTCCGTCAAAATCAGTATCAATAATCTTATTTATAATACCAAATGATTGCAATTCGGGAAGTACATCTTCGGTCACATTTTTGAAATGCCCATTGTCGTTTTTAAAAATATAGGATGGTGCAGCCTTAGGATAGTGCTGAGGTATAATCCTATTCCCAACAATTAAATCCAGATCATTATCATTGTCATAATCCATTGCACAAACAGTTTTCCCACTATAGGCATATTCATTTAAGAACTTGTCCTCAAATGTTGAAAACTCACCTTGGCCATTATTAACGTATAAACGGTCCCTGTAACGTTCTGAATCTTGTGGAAATACATTGCCTCCACTCACTACAAACAAATCCAGATCCCCATCCTCATTAAAATCAAAGAAGATTGATTCCATATCTTCATAAGGTGCATCAAGTTCAAATACCTTGCTTTTTTTAGGCTTGAAAGCTCCCCCATCCCCAATAAACAGTTGCCCACTTTGACCTGATGCCCCACCTATGTACAAGTCGACAATGCCATCTCCATTCACATCCCCCTTCGAAATAGAGGGTCCAAGGGTAGATTGCTTGTAGGGAAGTAATATCTCTTTTTCGAAATCGTTGTAATTATTCTCTTGGTGCTTAAATGCCAATCCCAACTCGGCTGCAGTAATCTTTTCAAATATTGGAGTTCCATTTTGAGGGATACCTAAACGGGGCACAATGGCATTTTTCTCTTCAAAAATAACCACACTGTTAACCTCTACATTATATATCTCTTCTCTTTTGCCTGATGGCCATTCTACCCTCACAGTGTCTACTTCCCGTGTATCACCCAATCCGAAATGAGCCAGGTTATCCACTGCTGATCGATATCCTCGGACTCTTTTGCTTTCTATTACCTGTTTACTGCCATCTTTTATTACAGTCACTTTTGGGAAAGATTCACTTAGATCGCCTACAGTTTTTACATTCAAGTAATTCCCAGTCCCATTTTCAACGGAAAGATTTTTGTAGAGAAAAGCTTCTTCATCCATATTGTTTATTACCAACTCCAAATCCCCGTCATTATCAAGATCTGCATAGGCAGCACCGTTTGAAAATGACAAATTATCTATGCCCCAGTCACTGGTTTTATCAGAAAAATTTAGGTTTCCATTGTTTTCATAAATAATATTAGGAAGCTTTTCCGATGGCATATCATAATATATTCTTTTTTTAACGTCAAGTGGTACATTGTTTTTGAATACTTGTTGGGCAAATGCCACAGCCATTCTGGTGTCATTGTTTGTCGAGTACCTCCGGTATCCGTTAGTAATGAATATATCTTTATTCTCATCATTATTAAAATCCACCATCAATACAGCCCAGCTCCAATTGGTTTTTGCCAAGCCCGAGAGGTGGGCTATATTTTTGAACTTATTGTTCCCATTGTTCAGTTGGAAAGAATTAAACATATACTGGTTTTGATAGCCTAATTGATTTACAAACAGGTCAAAACTTTTGGTATCCATGGTAGCCATTAACGTTTTGCTCTTGTAGTGGTCTGCTGAGGCCATATCAAGCACAAAAATATCCTTGTGGAAGTCATTGTTAATATCAGCGATATCCACCCCCATTCCGGCAAATGAAACCTGATTTGTGAGCGAGTTCGCATCTTCATGAAAAGTACCATCACCCTGGTTTAAATAGATTGCATCAGGTAAATAGTAGTCATTGGTAATATATATATCCAGCCAATTATCGTCATCGATATCACTTATTACCAATCCCAAACCAAAACTAGGTTTTAACAATCCTGCAGATTCGGTAATGTCATGAAATTGTCCATTGTCATTTTGATACAAATGGCTGCTGCTCATATGCAGTAAAGCCTTGTCTTGATCCAAAAGTTTGTTAAATTCAATGGGACCGAATCCGAATAGGGGGTTTTCATTCATCACTACACAGTCCAAATCCCCATCCTTATCGAAATCAAAAAAA
>CBDVAV010000592.1:0-3515 GCA_965372055.1 uncultured bacterium
GATTACTTACCACAGTGTTAAGTTTAATGATCAAATTTCTGCTTTTTGCTTTTGAAAACACCCGGCTTGCTGAAGATGTATTTGTAATAACATTTTCTTATCACATCAATATTGGCCTCGTTTCTTCATTCTTGATCTCCGCCTTCATGGTTTGGAAAAAATTAATATTATATCAAAAATCAAAATTCTTGTTAAGATCATGGGGGATTTTCGAATATATCCTATTGGGAAGCCTTGTGTTGGGGGTTTTCTATACTGATCTGCAAAATCCTGTATCTATTACGACCCTGACAATATTAATATTATTGGTTATTTTCTTCTCCGTTAATTTAAAATGGGTTGCCTATCTCAATTTTAAACAAAAATGGAAAAGTATCTTATTGTTGTTGCTGATATTGCTTTACCTGGGCTACTTTGTACAAAATCTTGTGAGATTTTTAAACAATCCACCTTTATCCGATATACCCTTAACCACAGATATTCTAGGGTTGACATTTTTAATTGCCCTATTTTCTTTCGTTATCATTTATGCACTCTTTTCAATGTTGGTTATTCTTTTCAACTTACCAACCAGTTCTGTGTTTGAACAAAAACTGGAAGAGGTTATAAATTTCCAACGACTAAGCCAATCAATTCAAACTGAAAAAAATGAAGATCAGGTATACAAGATCTTACTTGAAAGTTCAACAAGTACCGTATTTGCAGATGCGGCCTGGGTAGAAGTATTTCAAAATGAAGAAGAAGGAAAATTCGTTTCCCATAATATCCTGGAAAGCGAGATTTTGGAGGTGAAGAACCAGATCAAGAACAGCAAAGTAAAGGGAATCATGGCTACCGACAGCGAAAAAAGTATTAGTGGTGCTCAAAGGTCGCCTATTCTAAAAGGCACAAAATATAAATCAATTATAGCCTACCCCATTGTAGTGCAGGGTAAACAAATTGGCACTTTAGCTCTATTAAAAGAAGTTGCAGAGGGTTTTAATAAAGAGATGGTCAACATTTTGAGAACCTTCGTGAACCAGGCTGGGATATCAATTGAAAATTTCAGGCTCTTATCCGAGGCCCTCGAAAATGAGCGCTACAAAGAGGAACTTAAAATTGCAAGGGAAGTCCAAAAAAGCCTGATGCCAAAATCACTGGCACATAATGATGACTTTGAAATTTTCGCTTACTCAGAAGCTGCCGATGAAGTAGGAGGGGACTATTACGATACTTATAAAATCGATGAAAACAGAATAGCTTTAATCATTGCGGACGTTTCCGGAAAAGGAACTTCGGCTGCCTTTCACATGTCCCAAATGAAAGGGATTTTCAATAGTATTGGACAGTTGGGATTGTCCCCAAAAGAATTCATGATCAACACCAACATCGCACTAGGGGCAAGCCTGGAGAAAGCTTCTTTTATTACTGCATCATATTATCTAATTAATAAAAAGACGAAAACAATTGAGTTTACAAGGGCTGGGCACTGCCCAACCTTATATTATCGTGCAAAGGAAAAACGCTCCTCATATTATACCGATAAAGGCCTCGGATTGGGGATTTTAAGAAACTCAAAGTTTGATAATTACGTAAACGTGAACACTATCGATTATGCTTCAGGGGACATATTGTTTTTATATACTGACGGTATCACTGAAGCTAAGAATATGAAGAGGGAAGAGTATGGGTACGATCGATTGCAGGCAATTTTAGAAGATGCCGCCTCTGAAAATGGTGATCAAATCCAAGATAAGATAATCAAGAACTTATTTGAATTTTGTGGAAGTGAACTGGTTGATGATGACTATACTTCTTTAATAGTAAAATTCAATTAATAGAGATAAGTTAAATAAATGATGAGATATGATTGAAATAACAAAAGTGCTGGAAGATGATGTAGCCGTATTGAATGTAATCGGGGATATTGACGCAAGTTCCTCGATTGAGCTTGATTCGGCAATCAGCAATTCCCTGGAAGAAGGGCATAAGAAAATATTGGTGGACTGCAAAAACCTGAATTATATCTCTTCTGCAGGACTTGGGGTATTTATGTCATATATAGAGGAGCTTGAGACAAAGAAAATTAATATGGTGTTATGTAATATGAATGATAAGGTGCTTAGTGTTTTCGAGATACTGGGATTAGATCAGCTTCTTAAGCTAACTGGTAACAAGGATCAGGCAAAGAAATTTTTGAATGAATTATAGGTTTAAAGTTCCATGTAAGAAAGAGAAATTGCGTGACATTCGATTGTTTGTCAGCGATGCATTAAAGAACCATGCTTTGCAAGATGTGCAAATTAGTACCCTGGTCCTGGCAGTGGACGAAGTGTGTGCCAACCTGATAATCCATTCCCATAAATGCAACCCCAAAGAATATATTGAAATTGCCATCAGTGTTGATACCAATAATAACATTGTGTTTGATATTATTGATAATGGGGCTGGTTTCGATATTAGCAGCTATAGTGAGCCTTCAATAGGAGAAATTGTTAAAGAGAAAAGAAAGGGGGGCCTGGGATTGATACTGGTTAGAAAAATTATGGATAAAATAGAGCTAATCACTGAAGACAACAAAAATATCTGCCGATTGGTAAAAAATTACAAACCTTAGCAACCCCTCGTTGAATGAACTTCCCCGACACAATTGGACGGGGTATCAGTGGAATTTATTAGATTCCTCATGGTGCTGGAATTAATCCTTGTCCACCTCTGGCGGATTAAAAGGAATTCATTAAAATTGCAGATTGTATAAGTCAGAATGAAGCCAATGAAGATTATTGGGAAGTTATCCCTTTTGCCATTCACCATCCTTTGTGTATGGGGATGCAGTACATCCCAGAACATGACATCAACAACTGAAGGGTTATTCAAAATTGATAAAACTTATTATTCCAGGGAGGAATTTATATATGTTTATAAGAAGAATAACTACAGTACTGATAGTATTTATTCAGAAAAGTCGGTAAATGATTACCTAGATCTTTTCATAAACTTTAAACTGAAAATAACAGAGGCTGAATCATTGGGCTTGGATACCACAGATTCCTTCAAAAGTGAGTTCGAATCATACAGGGGACAGTTGGCAGAATCTTACCTTAGCGAAAATCAAGTTACAGAAGACCTTGTTGCCCAAGCCTATCGACGAATGCAACAAGAAGTGAGCGTATCCCATATTTTAGCCCGTGTTGATGAGGCAGCTGCCCCTGAAGATACCGTTTCAGCCTATCGCTTAATTTCCCGGATCAGGGACAAAGCAATCAATGGGGAGGACTTCAACAAATTAGCCCTTGCATCTAAAGGGGAAAACAAGGATAAAGTAGTAGCAGAAAATTTGGGATATTTTACCGTATTTCAAATGGTTTATCCTTTTGAAAATATGGCATATAAAACCATTAAAGGGGAAATATCGGAAATTGTGAGAACCCGTTTCGGATATCATATTTTGAATGTACATGATATAAGGGCTGCCAGAGGGGATATTCAAGTCTCCCATATATTACTACGATTGCCAAAAGAATTATCAACGGAAG
>CBDVAV010000593.1:0-3514 GCA_965372055.1 uncultured bacterium
ACCAATTCCGATGGCTATCGGACTCGTTTTATTTCAAAGAACGTTTTTCAAACCATTTTATGAGGTCCATCATACTTAAATATTGACTAATAGATCAAATCTATTATGAATTATCATCATCTTACAATTCATCTAATCCTCTCTGAAGGGTGCCATGATTTAAAATTGAGGCCGATACTTCGAAATTTCGTAATTGGATTTATGAAATCATCTGGTAAAATGCAGTTGATCGTTTGATATGCAAATGAATTTATTTCGCTTTATAATCTTCAGGCTCAGCAAAGCTCTAGATGGCTTCCAAAGCCATGATTTATTCTTTTGATTTTTGTTGTTTTATTACTACTTTAGGCCTAACTCCAATGGAATATAGGACTTATAAACCTACCTCTAATTTGAAACATTTAATCAAATGTTTTTGGTCATTAGAAGGTCCATCTGAAGAAACTCCCTATAGGCAACGAATAGTTCCGGACGGTTGCATGGAAATGATATTTCATTGTGGTGATCTGTACAAACAATATTTAAATAACGAACGGGCAATTATTCAACCTAGATCTTTCGTTTTCGGGCAGATTACACAGCCGTTAGAAATAGAGCCCACAGGCATAACATCAATTTTTGCAGTTAGATTTTATCCAGAAGGATTTTTACCATTTGCTACTCTCCAACTTACCAGCTTACAGAATAGGGCAGTTTCTTTATCTAAGTTTTATGGAAATGTGGGAGTAAAACTTGAAAATGATATCATAAGGGCATCTTCAATCTTTGAAAGAATAAGAATTAGTGAATCATTTTTGGAAGATCAATTGAGCAACCAGGAGGTATTAGATAAAATAATTAAAGAAAGCATCAAAATCATTTTTGATCTCAAAGGTCAAATTTCAGTTTCTGACCTCTCAAAAGAAACTAATGCACATCGTAGAAAATTAGAACGCAGATTTTCCTCTATCATTGGAATTAGCCCAAAGCAACTAGCAAAAATTGTTCGACTGCAATCAACGATTAGGATGCTACTTAACAAGCAATTTTCCAGTCTTACAGCATTGGCGCATGAGGGTAACTACTATGACCAGGCACATTTTATTAAGGATTTTAAAGAGTTCACAGGCCAAAGTCCCAAAAGATTCTTCGCAGACAATTTAAAAATGTCATCCCTTTTCTATGGCATAGACTAGTGTCGCAATTTTACAATTTAGAGATTTATTAAATTATCAACTTGCCGGTTCTTTATGAAAAAAGCTTAAATACTTTATAATTGAAAATTTTATCTCTTGGTTCGAAATTCCTGCTAAGGATTTTAAACGAGGCATTTCTTTTTACGAAAGCATTCTGGGAATTAAAATACAAGCTACCGAGATGTTCGGAACTCAAATGGGTTTCTTGCCCTCGGATGACATACATGTGTCTGGGGCTATTGTGCTAGGCGATGGCTATAAACCTAGCACTGATGGAATCACTATTTATCTAAACGGTGGTGAAGACCTGACAGTAATTTTAGATAAAGTGGAAAAGAATAATGGCAAAGTAATCGTACCAAAAACGCAATCAATCCTGAAACGGGATTCTTTGCTATGTTTATTGATTCCGAGGGAAATAAAATGGCAATTCATTCCAAAAATTAATTATGAAATTGATAATTAAATTAATCATTCCACTTTTACTTTCGATTTCTACAGTTGATTCTTCAACAGCTCAGAGAGCAGACTCTGGAATTGAAAATATAAAATGGCTTGTGGGTACATGGGCAAACCGTACTTCGAGAGGGACTATTTACGAGACTTGGACGGAAATGAATGATACCGAATTATTTGGAATGAGTTATATAATAAAAGAAGAAGATACGGTGATTTTTGAAACTATTAGGATCATTGAGAAAGATGGTTATATCCAATATATTCCTACTGTTAAGGACCAAAATGAGGGTAAACCTGTAATTTTCAAATCCTCCTATATTTCATCTTCCAAATTTATTGTTGAGGCTCCAGAACATGATTACCCTCAAGTAATATCTTATACTCAAATTGCAAAAAATCAGTTGGTGGCAGAAATATCAGGACCAAAAGACGGGATAATTAGGTACCAAACATTTTCAATGAAAAGGAATTTCGCATCAAAAAATGTCGAGTTGGCCCGGAGTGTTTTTAGATATTTTAATGAACACAATTGGATCAAATTGGCTAACCTATATGCTGATCCGACAGAATTCAAAGACCCATCCTTTGGAATTGATATAGAAATGCAAACAAGGGTCGAAATCATTGCTAAGTACGAGGGTATGGAAAGAGTGTCTCCTGATATTAAGGATGAAATTGTTGCGGTGTATCCTTCGGGAGATCAAATGGTAATTGTGGAATTTGTTTCATCCGGGACTGCTCCTGACGGATCAAAATGGAGCTTGCCAATAGTAACAATTTTTACAATCGAAAATGATCTCATCTTAAAAGATTTTACTTACTACGATAATCCATAACCATAAAATAGCCTCGGACAAGATTATTACTTTCTCCACACCATAATAAAGCTGATTGGACGGTCTTTGTATTTGATCCATTTAGGTTTTTTGTTTAGCCAGTCAGAGTCGATAATTCCTTCATCCATTTCTATTAATGATAGTCTTGCTTTAAAGGCAGCTTTGATATGATCGCTGAGCAAATGAACATAACTTTTAATTGCCACTGCTTTACCACTCTGACGATGAAAATGGGTAACTAAGCCATTCATTAAGAAATGGGGGTGATAGCCAATAATGATGAAAAGACCATCTTTTTTAATTATCCTGGCTGCTTCTGAATACAAAGGATTCAGATCGGATATGTGCTCATCGGTTAGAACTTCGATTGAAAAAGAATAGGAGTCATCACTAAATTCAGTATCCAAAATATCACCAAGTACTAATTTATCGTAGACACCCTTTTCCCGAGCTTTTTGTAACATCTCAGAAGTAAAATCAATCCCGTCAATTACTGTAACTCCTTTTTGTTTCAGCCATGCACCAATGCGACCAGTTCCACAGGCAAGATCAACGGCTGAAGAAATTTGCTTCCAGTTAACAGACTTCATCCTTTCCAGAAGTCTAATGTCCATTTCATCCTCGACAGAATCGTCATAAGTGTTTACCCACTCTTTATAGCCCTCTTTAACTGAAAGTGTAGGATATTTTTTTATATCAAAGCTTGTATATTCCATAGTTCAATTAACGTGATAATAAGGTAACAGCAAGGTAATGGATAAATCAGGGCATGTCAATAATTATTCTTTATTCATGGTTGTTAGGCCCATGCAGACTTGCCCTGCACAACACAACATGATTTTATAATTCAGGGAGCAAAATTTCATCACATCACCTTTAATTAACGCTGAAGGCCTATTTTCGTATTTTAGAAACAAAGACCCGATTTTGAAATCGATTGAATATAATTGCTATCACACAAACCTCGTTTTGTTACATAAATTCAATTCACCATGAAGGCGTCCCAAGGAAGTTTGGTGCTTGAAAATGTACAATTTTGAACTA
>CBDVAV010000594.1:0-3512 GCA_965372055.1 uncultured bacterium
TAATTACCCTTTTGTTGTTGAGTGATAGTATTGCCATAGGTCAAAATAAAAAAAGCCTTTCAATAACTGAAAGACTTTTTCATTATATCTTCTTATTTACTGAAAATCAATTAGCTGATTTCTTGGGAGTGGAATACATTAATTTCCGAGCATTGGCTTCCCTCAGTTGAAGTTGGATGTCGGAAATCAGGCCCATTTTAGCATCTTCATCAACCTTAAGCGCTATGGTGATCTGATCCCTTTCCGCTTCATCAAGCTTATCTTTCTCTTGTGTTACCCACATCACGATGTCATTGATTTCTATAAATACATCATTGGCTTGTATTTTTGGTTCCTTGCCCCATTGGTCGGTTTTTTTTGGTTCTCCAACATAAAGGTAGCTAACCAAAGATTTTCTTTGAAGTTTCCTCAGTTCCTGTGCACGGGGGATCAATTGTCTTACATTGATGGTTGTTTCCCTTAAAACTGTTGTAACCATAAAAAAGAACAACAGCATAAATATAATGTCAGGTAAAGCCGCGGTGGGTATCTCCTGGTTGGTTTTTGATTTTTTCTTGAATTTCGACATAATTAACCTCCTACCTGTGATGGTTCTGCAATTGATATATTCATGGGAAAGAGGACTGTGCCATCTTTCATATCCCTCCCTTGTTCATATATTTTTTTGTCCTCGGGATCTTTATGATCAGAAGCAACTTCTCTCCAGCGTTCATTAGACAGTCCCACCCTTTCGGCATACATGTCGTAATAAGCGCCTTGAATTTCATCCAAAACAGCAATAAATACCTCGTAGCTAGTACCTCTATCGGTCTTCAGGGAAATAATCGCTTCTTTTGGACTATCGGACATCTCGGAATTCCTCCCGTTGTTCAACACGTGGTCTTTTACCATTTGCCTCATGTCAGGAATATTTTCTAAAATTTCCCCTTCCACAAGTATCCTGTCAGCTGAATTAATTAGAACCTTAAAAAGATTCCTCTCTTTAATTTTGACATCGATTATATCCATATCGTCTGGTTTGGGAGGCAGCTGAATGGTAAGTCCTTTTTCGTTTAGAATTTGTGTGGTTACCAAAAAGAAGATCAAGAGCAAAAAAGCAATATCTGCCATTGAACTCGAATTTATTGTAACTTCCCTTCTTTCTTTGCTTTTGGCCATTATTGAAAAGTTTTACTTATTTCAGTATAAATAATTCCCGCGATTGCCACCAAGAATAATATATACATCATTATCAGCGCACCGCCTATAGCCTTGGAAATCCCCTCGCCAATATCCCACTTAATATATAAATCGATTACTTCATTTCCCGATATAGCCCAGGAAATGCCATACAATACTATTATTATGCCGACTCCAATTCCCGCTTTAATTAACGCGGAAGTATCATCCAGTGAATTGATCAATGGTAGTACTATCGAAGATAATATAGCTATTCCTAACAATACATAGGATACATATAATCCAATATTTATTACAGCTTCCATATTTCTTATTTTGACAAATTATGTTTTACCAAAAGATCCACTAACGTAATGGAAGCGTCTTCCATATCATTTACTATAGAATCAATTTTTGAAATCAGGTAATTATAGAATACTTGTAGAATAATACCTACAATCAAACCAGCAACTGTGGTAAGCAATGCCACTTTGATACCATTTGCCACAATCTGTGGTGATATATCCCCTGCAGCTTCGATAGCATCAAAGGCACCGATCATACCCACCACAGTTCCCATAAATCCAAGCATAGGAGCCAAACCTATGAAAAGTGAAACCCATATCAATCCTTTTTCAAGCTTGCCCATTTCTACCGAGCCGTAAGCCACGATTGATTTTTCAACCATTTCAATTCCTTCTGTCATTCTCATCAATCCCTGTGTAAAAATTGAAGCCACTGGCCCCCTTACATTGGTTGTTACCTCCTTGGCTCCATCAACCCCTCCTTGTGAAAGTGCATCCTCAACGTTCGCCAATAGTTTATCGGTGTTGGTGGTTGCCAGATTAAGGGTTATGATCCTTTCGATGGAAATAGCAAGTCCAATAATTAAACAAATCAAAACGGGACTCATGAATTTCCAGTCACCTTCAATAAATTTCTGTTTAATAACCTGGTGGAATGATTGCGATCCTGCACCATCTTCTTGTTGAACAGCATCTTGCGACATAACTGTGTTAATTGCATTCTCATCATCATACGCGTAACTTGCACTTGAAAAACCGAGGGTAATTAAGCTTGTTAATGCCAAGAGAGTAAATAATCTTTTCATAGTTTAAATATTAAATCCCGAGTTAGGTAAAAATTATTAAGTATCAAAATTAAACAATTTTTTCATAACAGCGGAGAGGAAGGGATTCGAACCCCCGGTACCCCTGTAAGGGCACACTCACTTTCCAAGCGAGCACCTTCGACCACTCGGACACCTCTCCGAAATTATAAAAGTCAAAATTTACAAAGCCACAAATAAATTAATAAAAATCTCTTTTTGCAAGTTTAATAGCAATTTAATGTGCCACTTTATTTCATTTCGCCACACATTGGCGTAATCAATATTTCTTTTTTCTCTTTTGGGCCTAGTTCGAAACCCAATACAACCATCATTTTGGTAATTGCCGATTCCGTGGTAATGTCCTTTCCACTCAGTATTCCAATCTCCTGTAAGGCTCTACTGGTATCATATTTTCCTTGTAAAACTTTCCCTCCATCACACTGAGAGACATTCATGATCATTATATCCTTCTCGATTGCATTCTTCAAATAATTTATCAACCAAGTTTCCGAAGGGGCATTGCCTGAGCCAAATGTCTCCAGTATTAAACCTTTTAATCCTGGTGTTGAAAGCGTATTTCCAATAACATTTTCTGAGATACCTGGAAAAAGTTTTATCAATGCCACATTTAAATCCAAATCTTTGATAATTTTTAATTTGTAGTTGGTCGAATATGGTTGTATAAACGACCGGTTATATTCAATCTCCACTCCAGATTGAGCCAAGTGGGGATAGTTCTCTGACTTAAAAGCATCAAATAAAATGCTCTCGACTTTTTTAGACCGATTTCCACGTAAAAGAATATTATCAAAAAAGATCGATACTTCAGGTACAATCGGAATCCCCTTTTCCTTTGCAGATGCAATCTCAATGGCAGTTATCAGGTTCTCCCGGCCATCAGACCTAATGGAAGATATGGGAAGCTGGGCCCCGGTAAAGATGACAGGTTTATTAAGCCCATTAAGAATAAAACTTAAAGCTGATGCACTATATGCCATAGTGTCTGTGCCATGAAGTATGACAAATCCGTTATGCTTTTGGTAATTATCATAAATTATTTGTGCAATTTGACCCCAATGAAGCGGTTTAATATTTGATGAGTCGAGCGGCTCTTTAAAAGAGACCACTGTTAGCCTTAGATTCATGGTTTTTAAGGATGGAATCCTATCCAGGATCTCCTGAAAATTAAATGATACAAGATCCCCTGATTTATTTTGACCCATTCCCATAGTTCCCCCGGTAT
>CBDVAV010000595.1:0-3512 GCA_965372055.1 uncultured bacterium
AGCTTTGACTCCATACGAGAAACTTGGAGAATCATCACCTAGTTGGGGAAAGCAAGAAAACTGGCGTATTGCTCGCGAAATGAATCCTGAAGAGATAAACAACACAGACCTTGGAAAATTCCTTCAATCTCTGTAGTAACGTATAATAATTACTCTTCGATGCTATAAACTCCGCATTAAGCTTATTGCTAACATTTTTGCTAACGAACTTTTCACCACCACCAATTACAAGGTGGTACTAAGAAGTACAATCCAAAGCTAAATCGTATATAAAAAGGTATATGATCTGGACAATGAAGGCAGTAAATCCACAAACTATTATGTTAATGAGTCTGTTGGATTGGCTTGCGGGTTTCTTTTAACAGCCATCCACCATGCAGGTCTGGTGGCTTTGACCCACACTCCCAGCCCTATGAATTTCTTAACAAAAATTTTAAACAGATCTGCCAACGAAAGACCATTTCTGCTAATACCGATAGGATACCCTACAAAAGATACTTATGTTCCCGATCTAACACGCAAACCACTAAATGAAATAGCCCAGTTTTACGATTAGCTAAAAGTGTGTTTGTATATATTCACCATTTTCGTATATCCAACATTCCATCTGCTCCTTTAGTACACCTGGTTTAAACAGTGATTTTCCCAACAACATTCTCACACATTCCTGAATCCCTTCGACAATTGATGGGTGAGGATGGACACACTCTGCCAATTCTTCAATTCCTTTATCCATTGATATCAAAAGGGCAACAGCTTGGATTGCACTGGAGGCATGTCTTCCGACCACTCTCATGCCCAAAATCTTCATATCATTATCGTTGGTGACCAATAGTTTTATGAACCCCTGGGTATTTCTTTGGGCAATTGCTCTTGGAATACAACTAAAATCTAAACTTGCCACTTTATAACTGCCTTGTTTAGCACGGGCTTGCGTTTCATTTAGCCCTACCCCTGCAACTTCCGGGTCAAGAAACATGATTGCTGAAATATTTTCATAAACAAGTTTCCTTTTTGGTTTCCCGAATATTCTTTCAACAGCATATCGGCCTTCCAGTTCCCCAACGTTAACCAAAGCGATATCGGCAGTAATGTCCCCCACTGCATATATATTTGGCACACTTGTTTGGGTTTCATGATCAATTATCCCTCTTGCGTCCATCTCAACACCAACTTCCTCCAAGCCCAGGTTTTCATAATTAGGAACTCTCCCCACTGATATCAGTGCTTTTTCAACGTTAAATATTTCTTTCTTGCCATTGGTATATTCCAGTTCATACTCCACCCTGCCATCTATGATTTGCATTTTTGTGAGCTGGGAACTGCGGTGAATAAGTACTCCCTTTCTTTCCATGTTTGCCTCAATAATACTAACCACATCTTCATCTTCAAATGGCAAAATCCTGTCCCCTTTATCTATAAGGTTAACTTTGGTTTTGCCAAAACCAGAAAATATGGTTGTGTATTCACATCCAATTACCCCAGCACCAAGAATAACCATGCTTTCTGGAAAGTCATCCAAATCTTCAATGCCCTCACTGGTCAAAATAGTCTTTTCATCTATGGGGATATGATCCAATTTCCTGGGACGGCTACCGGTAGCTAAAACAATATACTCTCCCCAAACGGTCACTGTCCCAGTGCCTATATCCAGAGCAATTTCGTGGTTGTTTATTAACCTCGCTTGTGCAGTAATAAAGTTTAAATGATCAGTAAAATGTGACTCTTTAATTAATTTTAGGTGGTCTGTTAACAGGTTCCTTCTTTCGGCTACCGCGTTTCTGACTTCCTCCTGAATTTCCTTATAGTTAATATCTGGAGCCTGCATCTTATACCTGTCTATATGACGGTTGAACCGGGCTACGTCAGTTGAAATTTCCCACCAGGTTTTAGACGATAAAGCACCATTGGTTACTCCTGTACCACCCAATCGGTCCTTTTCAATCAACAATACGCTTTTTTTAAAATCAACCGCACGCATTGCAGCAGCATAACCAGAGGGGCCACCACCTATTATGACCAGATCATATTTATCCATTTAATAATATTGAGATGGGTTGAGACTTGAATATAGCCAAAATAGGTCTTACTTGGTAAATAATTGTAGTTTCAGTTAATGAATTCGGCAATATATCCAACTTTTAATAATCCCGCAATAATATTCAATAATAATGAAAGAGGCCAATTTAGGGTATCAAAGTGATATATCTCAAATCAAATGTCTATTTCTTTACCAGTGAAATAATGGATTCTTCTATAATCTTCCAGGTACTCGAATTCGGATCAATAAGTTCGAAATGAGCAGATCCATTCGCTTTAATTAATTCAATATCATCAGTTGTATTTTTACGGGCATTGAAATATTCGTCATTTTCCTCAATTCTTGCTTTTGTATCGTTTGCCCCAACAACCAATATTTGAGGTACTTTGATAACTGACATTTCTATAGGGGAAGTTAGCCGATATCGTTCTGGCACATCTGATGGTTTTCCCCCGATTAATTTCCCTATCACATTATCACAATCCCCATCATCAAATCTTCGTTGCAGATCGGTAGAGGCAGCCAATGCCAAAATGCCTTTTAATTTCACAAGATTTCGCACATTTAATAGATTATCAGGATCTTTCGCTTCACTGCTTCCAAGCCACAATGCCAAATGGCCGCCAGCTGAATGCCCAATTACAATAACGTTGTTCAAGTCAAGGGAATGCTTTTTGGCTATTGAATATAGATGATTACTACCATTGACAATATCCTGAAATGTACCAGGCCAGCCTCCTCCTTCATCACCAATACGGCGATATTCAAGTGTCCAAGTGGCAATACCCATTTCTGTTATCTTCTGGGCAAATTTTCCAACGTGTTTTATGTCAAATTGTGACAAATAACATCCTCCATGGATAATAATTGCTACTGGGCGGAGCTTACCGGATTTTGGAAGTCTCAAATCACCAAATTGTAATGGGTCTTCTCCATAACTTATTCTGAAATCAGCGGAAGGGTATTCCCATTTTGAAATGTCACTTACTGATAAATATTGTGCGGTAATAGGAAAGCAAAAGACAAAAGCAAGTAACTGAATCAAGGTTTTCATAATTAATTATTTCCATTAATTTAAGAAGAATCCAATAGATAGATAAATTTGCCTTCAACAAAAATTATTCAATATTATTTGTTACCGCCTGTTCATTTATAGGGCAATTTATTCTAAACTATTTTATTTATCTGGTCGTGGTGAAGTATATATTAGATATTAGCTTTTAATCAATCCAATTATACGACAAAGTCCACCCCGGAATAGATACCAAAACAAAGTTGCCTTCGTTGGTTTATATATGATATATGTCATGGAAATTATGACATTTTTTTACAATTTTTGAATAATCCATGACATCAATCTGTCCATCCTGGCCGTTTTCAATAATGGATTCAGTTCATAACCCTATAGAATTACAACATCATGCTAAAAAACTATTTTGTGATCACGTTGCGAACCCTGCAAAGACAAAAG
>CBDVAV010000596.1:0-3506 GCA_965372055.1 uncultured bacterium
GGTAGGCTAAGGGTTTGAGTTTGAGTTTGAAATTGGGTCTGGAACGAAATTGATTTTTGTGCATTTCAGGAGGTGAATTTTTAGGAATTATCGATTAGAATAATTTATGAAGTTAATAATATTATATGGTTCTCAAAATTGTCGGTTTTAAAGTGATAAGTATTTAGGTTTATTATTGGGATCTGAGAAAGGTTTTAATACCTTCTAAATCTAAATCTTATTAATTCAAAACTAGTAACCAGAGCTTTTAACTTTCCTTTGATATTATTTATGATACCAATAAATTGTATTTTGTTCGATGGGATTATCAAAAGATAATACTGATGAAATTTTCTAAAAAAGCAATAACATGAAAAATCTACTTCTCCCTATCCTGTGCCTGTTAATGTTCTCGGTTTATGGTCAAGATAAACAACGGGCAAGGGACTTCGGCTTGGAAATCGGGGTGCTTAAAACAGGAAGTTTAAATGCCATTACTGATGTAAAAGGACTTAAAGTCGGCCATTTCACACTTAGGGAAGAGGGTGGGATAAATACCGGTGTTACGGCAATCATTCCGAGGACTGACAATATATTTCAGAATAAGGTCCCTGCTGCAATATATATTGCCAATGGTTTTGGCAAATTAACGGGAATAAGCCAGGTTGAAGAACTGGGCAATCTCGAAACACCAGTTATCCTTACCAATACACTTAGTGTTCCCACAGCATCAAAAGCAGTAATAAACTACATTTTAAACATGGAAGGAAACGAAAATGTGCGGTCGGTAAATCCAGTAGTGGGGGAAACCAACGATGGTAGATTAAACGACATCAGGGGACAACATATCACTGAAGATCATGTAGTGGCAGCAATCAACAATGCCAAAGAGGGAAAAGTGGAGGAAGGTAGCGTGGGTGCGGGTACTGGTACGGTTTGCTTTGGCTTTAAAGGTGGAATTGGAACTTCCTCAAGGGTACTTCCTCAAAGCATTGGAGGGTATACAGTAGGAGTACTTGTACAAACTAATTTTGGTGGCGTATTGCAGATTGATGGTGCGCCTGTAGGGGTGGAGCTTGGCAAATATTATATGAAGGATCGATTGGAAAATGATACCGATGGTTCTTGTATGATCATAGTGGCTACAGATGCCCCATTAACTTCCCGTAATCTAAAGAGAATGGCCAAAAGGGCTATCATGGGATTAGCAAAAACCGGGGGTATTGCTTCCAATGGCAGCGGTGATTACGTGGTTGCATTTTCAGTAAATGACAAAGTGACAATACCTTATAGATCGGAGAGTGCTACCATCCAAATTGAAGAACTTCACAACGATTACATGTCCCCTCTTTTCATGGCCACCATAGAGGCTACCGAGGAAGCGATCATCAACTCTTTATTTACTGCCACCGTGGTACCAAATTCTTCAATTCCAGAGCTTCCGGTCGATAAGGTTTTGCAAATCTTGAAAAAGTACAGTAAGATTAAGTAAGATTTTCTTCCAGAATTGAATATTTTAAATATTTTTGGGGTGAATTATTAATCCCGAAAACAGATCATGGAAAATATGGACAACCAGAAGTTAACCTACTATAAGTTTATCACTGTCATTGGCTTAGTGCTTTTTGTATCATTTTCATTCTTTTATTATTCCCCAATAAGTGAAATAGAGCAACAGGTCAAAGATCTTAACATGCAAATTGAAATGGACAATGCTAAAATTGATGATACAAATTCCAATTCCATTAAGATCACTCTAATTAAAGAAAACCTTGCTAAAGTTGAGGCCATGCAGGATAAATCCATGAACTTGATGATCTACCGTTCAGTGGCAGTAATATTTATTTTAGCTGGATTTGCCGCTATGGCCTGGGGATTGCATAATTATAAAAACACAATTTTTCCCCCTGCTCCAAAGAAGGAAGAAAGCAGTAGCTAATGTTTTATTAAGGTATATGGATAGCGGGATCATGCTTCCACCATCACATTACTTTAAGAGAATAACTATATGATAACCAGAGTATTCAGGGCAAAAGTACCTATCAATTTACAAAATGAATTTGAAAATAAATTTATCGAAATCTCTGTTCCATTAGTAAAATCATGTGAAGGGTTGATTTCGGTGACCATCGCAAGGCCAACTAAAGCTAACCCCGAAGGATTTGCCATGATTTCCGTATGGAAAGATGTAGATGCTATAGTGAAATTTATTGGAGAAAAATGGAACGAAGCACATATTCCTGATGGAATGGAAAAATATATTTCTGAATGCTGGGTAGATCACTATGAGAATATTGATTTCTGATTCGTTCATTCACAAGCTGCCCTAACCCATGCTTATTGCTTTAGATGGGAAGAATTGTGATACGGGGGGTGGGAATATACAGGACAGCTTTCATCATTTAACACTGCCTTTCAAGGCGGTGTATAAGCATTAATGCAATCTGGGCTTTAGCCCTCAAATCACTGTATTACCAAAAGTATGGACTAATGCCCTACATGTAGTTTTACCAATAACTCCGACCTAAAATTGGAGTTAGTGAAACTCATGATGGCATCCGGTATTACCACACGTCGCTCCTAACCAGCTCTGCCCTTGTTGGTGTTCTTCACCAACAAGCACTGGGAGTAGGCAAACAATAATTAGGTTTGTAAAAAAATGATATATTCAACAATTATGTATGCCAAAGAATATGCTGAGTTTATAACAATAACATGCCTGAAATGGAAACATGTAATAAAAGTAGATAGGTTTAAAGATATTATAATAGACAGTTTAAGTTTTTTAAGCAAGGCGAAGCGGATAAGCGTATATGGTTTTGTAATTATGTCAAACCATTTTCATTTAATTTGGCAAATGACCGGTGATCATAAAAGGGAAGAAGTACAGCGTGATTTTTTGAAATATACAGGACAGCAGATATTAAAACATTTGCGAAACGAAAAAGCTGAAATGCAAAAGGAGCTATTAGTACAGGCAAAAGACCGTAAGTATCAGGTATGGGAGAGAAATTCGCTGGGTATACCATTATGGTCTCCAGGTGTATTCAACCAAAAGCTGGAATATATCCATTATAACCCGGTAAAGGCTGGGTTATGCAAATATCCTGAAGATTACAAGTATTCCAGCGCAGGTTTTTACGAAAAGAGCGAGAAAAATTGGGATTTTTTGGTTCATCACATGGGGTAATAGGATTAGTTGAAAATTGATATACAGATGTCACGTTTGTTGGTGAAGAACACCAACAAAGGCAGGGGATTGTCACCCCACTTCATTATTAATCAATAGGTAGAAATCCTCTTTTTTTTAAGTCTCTTGCCGAGTGATGTACGGTTAATATTTCAGCTTTCCTTCCGTTGATATTATAGATGATCCTATAATTTCCTTTTATTAGTTCTCGTATGTTCTTTATGTTGGTTTTTGGCACAATGCGTCCGATGTATGCATTTTGTTCAATCCTTACAACTTCCTTTATTATTTTTTCAAGGGTATTTTAGCATATTTAGGAGAGTCTTTTGCTATGTAT
>CBDVAV010000597.1:0-3487 GCA_965372055.1 uncultured bacterium
TTGGCAGCGGACGTGATTGGGCCCGATTGGGTAACCTGTACTTACAAGATGGAAGGTGGATGGGAGAGAGGATATTAGCGGAAGGGTTCGTGGATTTCGTAAGTACTTTGGCATCTCCCTGGGTAGCGGATGGCCGCCCGATATATGGGGCATTTTTCTGGATCAATGGCAATGAAAGCTATCCTATCCCAAAGGAGGCATATTATATGGCGGGTGCCGGAAATCAGAAAACGATAATCATTCCATCACATGATTTGGTGGTGGTTAGGCTAGGACATTATAAGGGCTCCAGGCCTGGGGATGAGGGATTGAAAAAAGCCCTGTCACTATTAATGGAGGCAGTTCCTGAAAGTGAGTAATATTCTTAAACCAAACTAGGTATCAATAGTTTTTGATTTCAGATTATAATACTGATGATAGTTGACAGTAGGAAAGGCATAGAGTTCTAAAACATTGTCATCAAGAAGGAATTTTGAAAATCAATTTAATAATACATATATTTATACTTATATCTCCTTACAATTTATCATCCTATCTGTCTACTTTCTTCGAAGACCTACAGCTAGGACTCTATAACTCTGGCTGATTAACTAATTTATACTATTTGTATTATATCCAATAGGTCATCATAATATCATGGCATTATATAAAAAATTGATGGATGAAACGCTATTGTTTATTGCTCAAAAGGGTTGGGCAATGAAAGAGCAAGAATTTTATGATTCACTGGCGTTGTTTTTAGCAAAAAACCTGGATATGTCCTATGTTATTATAGATAAACTTGATGAGAGTGATAATTCTGTGGAAACATTGTCATTTGTTACACATGGTGAAGTGAATAAAAATGTCACTTATTCACTTGAAGGTACTCCATGTGAAAATGTAATAGGTAAAAATCTATGCTGTTATAAAAAAAATGTTCAGGAATTATTTCCAGATGACACCATGTTATTTGATATGTCGGCTGAAAGTTACATTGGCATACCGCTATGGGCTTCTAATGGAAATCCATTAGGATTAATAGCTCTACTAAATACTAAGCCAATTGAAAATACTGAAGAAATAACAACTATCCTGCAAATTGTAGCCGTAAGGGTTGCTCATGAAATAGAACGAAATAATTATGAACTTAAACTTCTGGCTAAAAATGAAATTTTACATATAAAAAACGAGGAATTAGATCAGTTTGTATATAGTATTTCACATCAACTGAGGTCGCCATTAGTATCCATTTTAGGATTGGTTAATGTTGCTGCAAAGGAAAAACCCAACAAAACTCAAAAACAATATCTTGACTTAATTAAAAAGTCAATTTTCCGGCTGGATGACAGCATAAAAGAAATCAATGATCTTGTAAAAAACACTAGATTAGACATTTCTAATGACCAGATCGATTTTAATGAATTATTGGATGAAATACTTCAGAATATAAACCACTTTGATTCCAATATTGGAATTGATATTAGTAAGAAAATTGATCAAAATTGTGAATTCAAAACTGATAGATCAAGATTAATACTGGTGCTTTCCAACTTGGTTTCAAATGCCTTGAAATACTTTGATCCTGGCAAGAAAGATCCCAAGCTTAACATAATCATCACAGTTGATGAACGAGGATGTGTCATAAATTTTAACGACAACGGTATTGGAATCCAGAAAGATCAGTTAGAAAATATATTTAATATGTTTTATCGCGCTTCTTCTCGTAGTTATGGTTCAGGATTGGGTCTTTACATCGTAAAGGAAACACTTGAAAAACTTAAAGGGAAAGTCAATGTAGAATCTGAAGAAGGTAAATACTCAAAATTTACGGTCACGATTCCGCATGCGATCACTTAAAATAATTTAGCAAGAAATATCAAATATTAATGTTTGCACTTTCTTGCCAATTTTGACCGCTTTACGCAGGAAATACATTCATCCCCAGCTTTACAATGTTTGATATTCTTTGTACCTTGAATATATGAGACTTAGTAGCTTAAGCATCCGATCATTCTTATGGCTGTTATTGTATACTTTGATCAGCTGTGATGAAGAACCTTTAAATATTGCCCAGGCTAATTTATTTATAGAAGAAGGGAAACTGTATTTCCCAGGGGATATTGTCAGAATAGGGGGTGAGTTTAAAGATCTTCAAGGACTCAAGACCATCAAACTTTTTAATAAAGCACTCAATGTTGATGAGGAGATTGTCATTAACGGTGAAATATTTTATCATCTGAATTACAAATTTCGTTTGCCTGCAAATCTGTTTCCGAGTAAATATAAGGTGCTGATAACAGTTACTAACGTGAATGACCAATACACAGAATATCATTATAACGTGGATTATGCAATTCCGCCAAAGGCAGATAATCTTGTGATGAATTACATGGGGGCAGTAGGGCAGGAAATTAAATTGAAGGGTAAATTAATTGATCCGCAGGGACTGAGCAAGTTTATGTTCTACTGCCTAAACCTGGATTTGTTTGTTACCATCAATTTTCCAGAAAATACATTCGAACACATCTTGCAAGAGACTTTTGTAATCCCTGAGGGGTCACCTTTGGGTAAACATCGTACTACTGTTATTTTAGTTAATGAAAGAGGCCTTAATGCATACATACTTGGGCTTAGTATAGAAGTGAAGGAAGATGGTTCAGGAAATTGATATTTAATCCGAGGGAAAACCCCCGCCAACTATCAGATATCAGTTTTATCAATCGAAAGCAACTGTAATTCCCGGCCCAATATTATCTGGAATTTACAATCGGCCGAAATTGTAATGTTAACAGATTCATCACTGCGTTCGAACTTTGTTATTCCAATAAAATCCAAATTTCTCACAAATGCATATTCCATTGATACAATATCAAATCCCGCTATTGTGCCTTGTACATTATTAAATATATCATTCTCTCGATGTGAGCGCACGAGGTAGGCACGCCCCTCCATGAAGCTTCTCACTTCAGGATATTTAAGGGCAGTTTCGATAATTTCAAGATTCGTATAAACTGGAGGCTCGACTTCCTCCACTGATTGACATGAGACAAGAATTACCAATAATATGCTTATTAAACCTCTCATTCTTTTTAAGTTAGCAATTCCTTAGAAATTCACCTAATAATTGTGGTTCTGTAAATGGCCTGATAATCAAATTGGACTCACTGAATTACTCATCCGCAATAGGCATTCCTCATGCCACCCGAGATTCTCACTTCGTCCGATTTCTAATCAGGCTCTCATCTGCAAAGAAGTCCCTTAAACAGAAAAAAAACCGCACAAGGTAGCTTTTTAGACTAGTGGGACCTACTGGATTCGAACCAGTGACCTGATGTGCTGTACCTGTAGCCCCTTAATAAAAAGTAATTATCCCTTTTGATGAATATGTGAAAAACTTGAATATCGAAAATGAACTACTAATGGCTGATGGTTATCCTGCTTCCTGGGATTTTACAGCACCATACTTAGGTAGCAAAACCAAGGATTTTATCAAACTTGTGAATAA
>CBDVAV010000598.1:0-3486 GCA_965372055.1 uncultured bacterium
GTTTCTTTTGTTTTTTTAGTTTTCTGACGTGTGAAAATCTTAGCCTCTCTCCAATGCTGTGATCTGCTATGACATTTATTATAGGAAATTTACTCCACTTGCCAACAATGATATACTCTGCCCCTGTCTGAGAATGACCTCCTTCGGCATAAAATTGGATATGTATGTATGCACCAGTTTCATAATGGCCTAGTAAGATTTCCAGGTCTCCTGTATCTTCGACCGTTACAATTTCTGTTTTGGTGTTTTTCAATTGCAAGGAGCCATGTACATGGAGTTTTGCTTTTGCTTCTTCTACCCCTATCCCCACATTCCCATTGTTATAAAAAATATCGGCTCCTTTTTGGCCCCATAAGGAGCCTCGCCCACCTCCAAAAGGGCCTCCACCCCCCGTTAAAATTGTATCTTTTCCGTTACTGTCTTTGAAATGTACTGCTTTTATTGTGTCTGTATGTAAAGTTGCACCTAATAATGTTCCATTGAAGTTGCTGCCGGAGTGATCAGTGATTATAGTCTCAGGATTGTCTTCATTATCCCCAAATCTCCAGTACCCTTGAATTGCATCACTATCGGAAAGAGAATGAAGATCAAAACTGCGACCACCCTCGTAAATATTTCGTATTTCTTCTGGAGACAAGGCTTTATTCCATATTGAAACTTCATCTATGTATCCGTTAAACAATTGAGTACCATCATAAGTACCTATAAAACCATCTTGATCCAAAGTAAGAGTATCATCACCAATATTTTGAAGCCTCGGTTGCTCGCTAAATAAATCTCCATTTAAATAAATTTGCCATTTATCACCTTCCCTTTGAAATACAGTAAAATTCCATTTTCCAAGAATATTTTCTGGATATTCATAGAATTGAGTGGCTCGCTCATCAACAGTGCCGTTATTAAAAATAGCGAAATAATTGAGCAACACATTGTTGGATGTAGAACCTTGCTGAATCCATAGTTCAAACCTCAGATTGCTACTGCCTTTTAATCTTAACAAACAATTGTCATTAAAATCTAAATTCCGCAAATTGAACCAGGCACAAATAGTAAAATCTTTCAGAATGATATCTAACTCAGAAAGTTTTACGTATTGACCCGCCTCATTTATTTCGAGACTCACCAGTTTCTCCTCCTTAACATACAATTTTCCATAACCACTTGTTACTTCCGGTGAAGCTTCCCTTTCTTTTAAGCTAATTGCTCCATCTACAGTCAATCGTTCATTTGGATCATATGTGCCAATGCCAGTATTTCCTTCCACGATCAAACCGTCTTCAGATGCTAAACGGTGGCCAGCATAATTGCGACCCACTGCTGCTGCCCCCTTTATGTCCAACTTGTTTAGAGGCTGTTCCGTACCAACCCCTAAATTCTTGGTATCGTCCAAAGTAATGCCGTCATCTTTTTTATGCACAAATGCATCGATCAGGGCTGAAAAATCTTCCCCCTTGGGCTTTTTACCGTCGTCAAATTTTATTTTCAGATCTTCTTTACTGGTTTCACTCATGATCTATCTGTTCTGTTTTTATTTTACATTGAAATCTATATCCACCGCCATATATCCAATACCCAATCCTTCTGCCCCTTCACAGATTTTCTCTCCCGGTTTGATCACCGTGATGGCATGCTGGTGGTAGGATACCAAAATGGCTTTGGAGCTGGTTGCTATTGCCACTTCCAGGTCTTCCCGCACTATTCCATAATTATCGGTGATGGCGAAATTTTTTCCGATCACCATGCTCCCGATCCCCGAACTCTCAGAAAGGTTGTGGTACATCCTGAAATCAGTCACGAAATCCACGTAGGGCCGTTTCTCCACGAAAGAAAGCACCAGTGATTTGTGCACTCGTCCCCCGAAAATCATATCCTTGCCTTCATCAAAGGCCCAGGGGGAAAGGAATCGCTTTAACTCTTCATTGAGTAACTGCCCGTAATATCCGGCATCATATCCTCCCCTGAGGCCTACCTTGAATTCCAGCAGCAGTTGTTCGTATTCAGGATTGATCACTAGCAGTTTTACAAAAGGGGAAATGAATCCGCCCAGATATTCTTTGATGGCATTGAGCGTGTTCACCCCCGCTTTTGGCTCCAGGGAATTAATGGCTTTCACGTTCCTCAGGTTGGGTATTACCACCAGGGTTACCGACCCTGGAACAAATTCGGAGTCGTTATCAGTATGGTTCAGGCATTTTATTTGGTACACCTCTGGGAATTTCTCCAGTACAATCCGTTCAAAATCCCAAATATTAACTGCCCTGCCCTTGTGGCGTAAGCGTTCGCTGACGCGGGTATCAAATTCCTGGCTTTGCTCTTCTATTTTGCCCTTTAGGGAGGAAAATGGCTGGTTAATTGCTTTTATGGCAGGATCGTTATCAGCCAATTTTGTGATGCTGCCGGCAGACAATGGCTGGCTCAAGTGGTAGGGATCATTGTCACGGTCTGAGAATGAAGCTGCCACTGCCTGGGCCCTGATATCCAATGTTTTGGCAGCCCCTCCCGAACCGGACTTCACACTGGCTTTAAGCCAGTGAAAGCCAGTGGGCATCTGGTGGTTGATATTGGTGGCATCCCTTGGGACCTGCAGGGATATAATTCCCGAAGTCAACAGTCCCCCGGTAGTGTCAGATAAAATGTTAAGCCTGTCGATCAATTCCCAGTGGTCATGGGACAGGTAACTCCAATGGATATCTTCTTTGGTCAACATCTGCTCCGGATCCCCGCTGCCTTCGGAAACCTGAAAAAGCATGGACAGATCTTGTGGCGGTGTAAGTCCGGAAAAGCCCAAAAAGAGGCTTCCTTCATGGTCATAAGCGGGAAATAAAGTAACCATATCTTCTTTCTTACCATATTCGACTTCTCTATGGCCGAAAGGTTCGATATGAAAGTACTGTTCAATTTTTTGACCTTGGTTTCCATCAGCAAAATCCATTTCCACGCTTGAGGAATAATTGAGGGTTAGCGATTTTAAAGTTGGTGTATAAGGCTCGTTGGGCAATAGAGTTGTGTTAAGTTTAATCTTAGCTATCACCTTTTCTGTATACAACCGGGGATATTCTTTGTGGCCAAAAGCATTGAATGGGGTAGCTGGTCCGCTTAGCTCCAAAAGGATAAAGCCGTCTCTATGGGCAAAATCATAGGCTCGGATGGGGCCTTTTTCCATGGATCTCTGGTAAGTTTCGCTTGCCAGGATATTGGCATCCTGATCCAGTAAAACCGCATTGTTTTCGCGGGCATCCGAAGCATCAAAAAGATCTACTTCGTTTTCATTTTCACCTTCATATCTTACCCATTGTTTGTTTTGCAGCATGGACAAACGGGTTTTAAAAGAGGTGTTGTTAAATTCTGAATTTGTGCCGTATTGTGAATAATGGCCACCCAATTTTTCAGGAATATTATGCCATTCAAATCCCAATTCCAGGGAATTGAGCTTTTTACGAAAAACCTCTTCGCTTCCAATATAAAATCCGGATTCCAAAACCGGGG
>CBDVAV010000599.1:0-3466 GCA_965372055.1 uncultured bacterium
AGGATTTTACTTTTTCATTAAGCGATTGATCAACATCATGGGATTCTAATAGCCCATCATGAGGATTTTCATCAAAATAAATTGAGATGTCTTCTTTAAAGGTGGCGTCCATTTCTTCTTTCAGAGCCTGTACGAATTTGGTTACCCATTGATCAGACCTGTTATCCTTATGTCGATAACTGATGAAGATGTCATATTCGTAACCAGGTAAAATGGAAGGCATTGTAGATTTAGTTTCTCAGGAGTGAAAATACAATTTTTCTAGGAAATATTTGAGCCGATTAATCTCATATGGATAATTGCTATCTTTTACGGTTAGTCAATCATAGACTTAACATAGATAATTGACAATTCTTTTCTTCGATCCGGTATTAACTCTTTGAAGACGTTATGCCAATCCACTTCAACACATTTTTAACCCAACTGTTAATCTACCATTGAACCTCAATAGTATTCAAAACAATATATATCTTCATTATTTGCTAATAAAATAGAACATTTACCTAAAATCATCGTAATCAAGGATATACTGATGTAATTAGTCAATTATTACTAACTATTAAAAGCCATGAAAACAATAACTATAACCAGAGTTAAATCATTAGTAGCATGCGCAATTATGTCACTAATGATAAACTTACCTGTCAATGCGCAACTTTCATCAGGAGCAAGCCAACGGGCAGTAATTACCCAAAAAATCGGATGGACTGAAATAACCGTTACCTATCACCGGCCCAATGTAAATGATCGGGTAATTTGGGGGGAATTAGTGCCTTATGATATGGATGCTGTAATCACATTTGGAGACGGTGGCAATATGCCATGGCGGGCAGGGGCAAATCAAAATACAGTAATCAATTTTACCACGGATGTCAAAGTTGAGGGCCAACATTTAAAGGCCAGCGATTATGGTGTTCACATAATGATCCATAAGGATGAATCTGCCACGGTTATCTTTTCAAACAACTCAACCTCGTGGGGAAGCTTTTCATATAAAGAAGAGGAAGATGCTTTGAGGGCAAAAGTGCAAACCGGGCAAATCCCTCATCGTGAGTCTTTGATTTACGAATTTACCGAGGTGCAACCTCAGTATGCCATCTTATCATTGGAATGGGAGAAAATGAGGATTCCAATGAAAATTGAAGTGGTGAATACCCCCGAAGTGATCCTTTCCATTTTAAAGACAGAACTGGATGGTGAAAAAGAGTATGGTTGGAATGAATATCGTAGTGGTGTGAACCAGGCTATGCAGAATGGAGATTCTGCTCTTGCCCTTAAATGGGCCAATGTCAGTATTGAGAAATCCAAAGGTCATGTAGATGCATATCTTGACAAGTTCAATATCCTGTACTCAGTCCTAGGCCAAATTGAAGTAATTGATGAAATTATGGAGAAAGTGATAAACCAGGAGAATCCCAACATGAGGAATCAAAATATTGGGTATTATATGATCTGGAGGTTGGTACGGACAAGAAGGATTGACAAAGCCATGGAAGTATATGATCGATATGCTGTTACTTGGGAGGAAGAATGGATAACCAAACATGGGTTGGCCAAGATATATGCGGCCAAGGGGAAATATAAAAAAGCACTGGCCCTGGAGAATGAAATTGTAGATCAGGTACCCGATGAATGGGATTTGGCACCAATCATAAAATCCCTTGAAGATAAGAAAGACTTTAATGACTATATATTGGAGGGTCAGTAAGGGTGTTTATTTATAGGTTCTTCATAACTGCTTCTAAGAGAAAAACTTAAAAGTTTTAAGTGTGAGTTTGGGTTTGAGTATGAGTGTGGGTGTGAATCTCCACCCCCTAACCTCCGCCAGCAGGGGACAGCTTTACATCTGCATTCGAATTCTATGACAAAGTCAACCTAGGTAGATGTTCTGAATACTGAAAACGGAGAACTGACAACCGAACTACAACTCTTCAGGCTCAGGAAAGTTGTAGGTGGCCCACAATTCCATGACTTCTTCTCTTCTCTTATTCTGCTTATCTACTAATTCATGGAAGCGAGGGGTATCTCTAATGTTGTCGTAAAAGGATTCTGAAAATGGCTCCAAATAACCATTATCTATTGCTTTTCCCATCCAGATTAACGCATCCTCTTTTTGATCTGAGATAGCATAAAATGTAGCCAAATTAGCCATTGTTTCGTTATTTTCAATTAAAATGGGATTATTGTCATATCTTTCAAAAATATTGTCAATTTGATCCTCGCAGATTGTTTTGGATTCCTGTATTTTCCCTGCTTTAAAATAACTGTCAGCTACAAAATCCCTCATAAAAATTGTCGATTCTTCATTCAATTCTTCGTAAGAGTCAGTAACATCCTGATATCTCCCCTTCATCCACAGACTAACTATTTTTCCATGTTTGAAATCTAAACTATCTCCTGATAATTGAAAAAGACTTTCAGATATTTCAAGGTACTTCTCAACATTCATCAACCTACGATATACATAATTAATATTGCCTAGATTCCACGACATTTTACCGAGTTCAAGATCTTTTTCATAATAGATCTGCGCAGTTTCATAATTACCAAACCGCTCATTTACAATTACTATATTCCGAACACCATAATCTCTTTTCACAGAGATCAGTTTTTTTAAAGTTTCTAGACCACTTTTATAATCTCCAACTCTCGAATACATAGATACTGAGTTGCTCAGAGCAGTCCAAAAGTTGGGATTTATTGCCAATGTTTTCTTATAATACTTTAAAGCCTCCTTAATTCTTCCTTCTTCTTGACTAACAAGACCTAGTGCTTTATAGCACTCTGCACACTGGTTGTCAAGTTCTATTCCATAGTTAGCATATACTTTTGCTGAATCAATCCAATATTTCGGATAACTGTATACCATGCTTCTTTGCATGAAAGCATTTGCCAGTCCTCCATAAACAGCCGCATATTTCGGGTCTTTTTGTATGGCAAGTTCTAACTGCTCAATGCCAAGTTCATTGGAAGTCAGGTTATATTGTGAATACAATAGTCTCCCTCTTTGAAAATGTTCATAGGCTTCCATGTTTTCGGTTTGAGCCTTAGTGATTAAAGCAACCTTCTGCGGGACTATTTTCAACTTCAATTCACTCACAATATTTTCAGCAATTTCTCCTTGTATGTCAAACAGACCCTTGGTGGTGTACTCTGAAGTAAAATTATTAGCCCATATATGACTATCATTTCTGGTATTAATCAGCTGGGCTGTAATCATTATCTGGTCTTCTGCTTTTCTCACACTCCCTTCCAGTAAGTAACTGACATTTAATTCCTTACCAATTTTTTTCCATATTTTCGCTTGTGTTCGCCGACCAATAGTTGCGCGCGCGATTTGTAAAAAATTAGTAGGAGCATCGGGTGCTGGAGGCACTGGAATTCCCCCAATAGGTAGCGCAGGTAATTGTAATTGTGTATCTGGTTTTGGTAATGTTGCCTGGGGTGCAATAACCAAAGTAACTGA
>CBDVAV010000600.1:0-3448 GCA_965372055.1 uncultured bacterium
AACATTTCAAGTCGATGAAAGACAAAACCATTGTTTGTAATATTGGTCATTTTGACAATGAAATTAAAGTGAGTTGGCTTGAGGAAAACTATGGAGATTCAAAAGACACCATTAAACCCCAAGTTGACAAGTACACTATTGAGGGGAAAGACATTATTTTATTGGCTGAGGGGAGATTAGTCAATCTCGGTTGTGCCACCGGCCATCCATCATTTGTAATGTCCAACTCCTTTACTAATCAAACCCTTGCCCAAATCGAACTCTGGAGCAAGCATGAAAATTACGAAAATAAAGTATATACGCTGCCGAAACACCTTGATGAAAAAGTGGCAAGGCTTCATCTTGCTAAGATAGGTGTTGAATTAGAAGAGCTTAGTGAGGATCAGGCTGCTTATATAGGCATAAAAGTAGAAGGCCCTTACAAGGCTGATTATTACAGGTATTAATATTTACATTATTATGAAATGGCCAACTTTTCGAATTCAAGAAGTTGGCTTTTTCTTTTTACTTTCTTTATGTAATTCACGAATCCTACCACACTTAACGAATTTAACAATCCCATATACTGCGCAGATCATAAATCCACGATAGCCGTCAAGTATTCCACATTTGTAAAAATAACGAGTGACAAAAGTAAAGAAAGGCTGAAAAACAACATCAAGTATTCCTATCTTCACGTTTTTCTTATATGCTTCATTTGCAGAGATTTCAGCGTACCTTAATTGTCTATGAAGAAAAGAATTAAAGGAAGAAAAAGCATTGTGCATTAAATTACCTTTTAGCCATTTTACCCTGGTTGTTTTATCCATTACAACAATATCATGAGGATTTTCACCTCCCCATTTTCCTTTTCTTCGATCCCAAATTCTAACCCTTGAGTCAGGATACCACCCACTGTGCTTTATCCAGTGACCACTATAGGAGGACAATCTTTTTAGTCTGTAGCCATCTGCATCCCAATTTCTTTTTATCTCAGAAATTGATTGTTTTAGCTCTTCAGATAAGAATTCATCGGCATCGATCGAAAGAACATGATCATTTTCAGCGACATTAATGGCATGGTTTTTTTGTTGTATGTGTCCTTCAAACTTGTATTCAACAAATTTCACTCCTTTGGTTAGGCAAACATTTTTGGTATTGTCAGTTGAATATGAATCGACAACAATTATTTCGTCAACGAGTCCATTTAATGAGTCAATACATGTCCCAATATGATCCTCCTCATTATAGGTTATTATTACGGCTGAAATTTTAATTTCCTCCATTTATAGACAAGGAAAAAGTATTTTTTTTTGAAACGGCAAATATATAGCAAGTTTTGGATGGCATTCAATTAATTCTATTTTTTTATACAGAAGTAAGAAAATATGGCAGCAAAATTGCGATGATATTTAACAAGGCTCCGTTAATCATTGATTCCAATTCCATAAATATATTCTATTTTTATTAGCTTTGGCAACTTATGCAGGATATTCAAAGGCAATCTTACAGTCTAAGTGATAAGGAAAAGGTATTCGAATCCGAGTTTTTGCCTCATATTGAGTCAATGTATAATTTTGCTTATCGTCTTACATACGATGAGGATGATTCTAAGGATCTGGTACAAGAGACATATTTGAAAGCCTATAGATTCATAGAATCTTTTCAGAAAGGAACTAATGCCAAGGCATGGTTGTTTAGAATATTGAAAAATTCTTTCATCAATGATTTTAGAAAAAAGAGTAAAGAACCTTCTAAAATAGATTATCAGGAAGTTGAATCATTCTATAATTCCGAGGAAGTTGACAAAAAAATAACTACGGATTTAAGGGTTGAAACGGTTCGCGACATGATAGGTGATGAAATATCCAACGCCCTCAACTCGTTGGATGTGGATTTTAGAACAGTAATTATCCTATGCGACCTTGAAGGGTTTAAGTATGATGAAATGGCTAAGATACTTGATATTCCTATCGGGACTGTAAGGTCAAGACTGCATCGGGCCAGGAATCTCTTAAAAGAAAAGCTAAGTGAATACGGGAAAAAAATGGGTTATAATAAATAAAAACAAGTAGTATAAAATGGGACATTTATCAAATTGGGTAAAGAAAAACGTATTCAGTAAATATGTAATGACAAATTGTCCAGAAAAACAGAAGTGTTTAGAAATATTAGATTTAATTTTAGATGAAGAAGCGGATCATGAACAGGAAGAATATTTTAAAAAACATATGGATGAATGCTGGAGCTGTTTTCAGAATTACGAACTGGAAAAAGCAATCAGGGATTTGGTAAAGGCAAAACTTGAAAGGAAACCAGTTCCCGGTACGCTCATAGATGATATTAAAGCCAAAATTAGTGAGTCTCAACTCGAATAAAACAAACTCAATCTCAGGTAAAGCCATTATCTTTTCAGCACCTTCGGGCTCAGGTAAAACAACCATAGTAAAGTATCTTCTTGATAAAATCCCGTCTCTGGGATTTTCGATTTCTGCATGCACCAGAAACAAAAGGGACAGTGTTGAAAAAAGTGGAAAGGATTACTATTTTCTTACCACGGAAGAATTTAAAAAAAAGATTGAAAAGGAGGAGTTTATAGAATGGGAAGAGGTTTATCCCGGAAAATTCTATGGCACGCTCAAGTATGAGATCGAAAGACTCTGGGAGGAAGGCAAGCAAGTTATCTTCGATGTTGATGTTAATGGTGGTGTTAATCTCAAGGAATATTTTGGAAATAAAGGTTTGGCAGTATTTGTTAGGCCACCATCCCTTGAAATATTGGGACAGCGGCTCTCTGCCAGAAAAACTGAAACTGAAGAAAGCCTGTCCCAAAGAATTTCAAAAGCAAAATCAGAATTAAAATTTGAAAGCAAATTCGATGTAACCTTGGTAAATGATGATCTTGAGCGATCCCTTTCCCGGGCAGAAAAGCTAGTTATGGATTTCCTAAATAAATAATTTAATTGAATAATAAATTCTCTACATGAAGGTTGGGTTATTTTTTGGATCATTCAATCCAATTCATATTGGACACATGATAATTGCAAATGTTATGTGTGAAACCACTGATCTGGATAAGGTTTGGTTTGTGGTGTCCCCTCAAAATCCCCTAAAAAAGAATAAAAAATTGCTGCATGAATTTGACCGCCTTCAGATGGTTGAAGCAGCTATAGCTGATAACTATAAGCTTAAATGCACAGATGTAGAATTCAGGATGCCCAAACCCAGTTATACAGTGGATACAATGACCTATCTATGCGAGAAAAACCAAGACAAAAAATTTGTTTTAATTATAGGTGAAGATAATCTCCTCACTTTTGATAAGTGGAAAAATTACCAGGCAATTCTGGAAAATTTCGAACTATATGTATACCCAAGACCAGGGGCTAAACGATCAGAGCTTATTAAACATTCGAGTGTTAAAAAGGTAGAGGCACCTTTGTTAAATATTTCAGCCACATTTATTAGG
>CBDVAV010000601.1:0-3445 GCA_965372055.1 uncultured bacterium
CTTTTGAAGAGAGATAAAAGTTCTGGTAATTTATTTTTCTTAAGATCTTTAAAAAGAATTGTATCCACAGGAAGTACAGGAAGCTTCCAACTGAAAAAATCAGGAACAGTTGAATATTATATAATGCAAGGATACAAGCATACACTATGAAGTTGAAAATGGAGAAAAATGTATTTAATGCCGATCCAGTCAAAAACTCCTGAATATTCTTATGGTCTCCGATCCGTTGCATAGTGTCGCCCACTTGTCCCCGACTAAAGTAACTTATAGGCAAGTGGGTTAGTTTTATCCAAAAGTCAGAGAGAATGGATAAATTTAAAACTGATGAAATCTGTAAAAGCAGTCTATTTCTAATAAAATCAGCTGCATTGGTACTTAGTACCAACATAAGTTGGGCAATCAGGACAATGGTAATAAATGGAAGGTTTTTTGAATTGATTCCAGTGTCTACGATACTCTGGGTCAGGAATGGAAATACCATTTGAAGTAGTGAGGTAATGAGAAGCAAAATAAATACCTGTGTGAGTTCAAATGAGCTCTTTTTTAAGTAAGTGGTGATCCAACCCCAGCTTATACCAGTGGATTTTTCACCTTGCTTCTTATAAAACGGAGCCGAAGGGTCGAGCAGCAAAACAGAACCTACAGGTTCCTCATCATCGAGGTATTGTGTGCTAATCCAACGTTCCAAAAATTCCTTTTTGCTAAGTTCAAGAATACCTTTTGCAGGATCAGCAATTTTTATATGCTTGTCACTTTTGAACGAAACTACCACAGAGTAGTGATTTTGATCCCAGTGAAGTATACAGGGCAGTATTGCACGTTTGGAAAGTTCATTATAGGTAAGGTGGGCACCCCTTGTCCTAAACCCTAGTTTTTCTGCAGCCTCACTCAAGCCCAACATTGATACTCCCTGTCTGGATTGACCAGAAAGGTTCTTTAAGGTCTCAAGGGTGAAATGTTTTCCATAAAACTGTGCTACCATGCGCAAACAGGTGGGGCCACAATCCATGGCATTTAATTGCTTATAAAAGGGAAACTTTTTTAATGAATTAAATTTCATGCCCATGGATTATTGAGAAACATAATTTTGATATTGTTTGGATCGAAGAATATCTATATAGTCTGATATGAATAAGAACATATCCCTAAAAGTATGGGGATTGGGCATTTCAAATCCATTGATAAAAAAAGCAGGTGTTTGAGTGACCTCCATAGCGTTGCTCCATTGGAGTGAAGTGTGTATCATTTGGTTAATCAGATCACTGTTAGTTGGCGGGAAATTATATTTTTCTTCCCAGGTTTTAAGGTTTTGGCCTTGAAACCAGTCTGTGATTATTGCCTTTGATAAAGGGTCAGTATTTGGAAGATCCTTTTTCCAAACCAGGTGTTCGTAGGCATTCAAGATTTTAATCAATGCATGGTGCTTCCTATCATTGGGATCATATGAATTTAGTGTGAACCGGATACGAACACCAATATCATTAGGATGTTTATTCAGGATTTTGTCAAGTTGCATATGTGCGGTGGCGCATGATTCACAGTATGGATCGCTGACTATGATAATTTGCAAAACACCGTGAGGGTTGCCGTAGAATATTTCTTTTGACCAAGAAGTATCATCTATTTTTTTGTGTAATGGAAGCAATGCGTCAAACCAAGCTGGGTCTTGGCGCCATTTTCTTATTCTAATCCTATGATCCAATGCTACCCGACTGGAAATTAATACTGGCTTTACTATAACCCAGGTCGAAACCAGTAATAGGCTAATCCCAAAAGTCAGGTATATTGTAAATGGCAGTTGAAAGATATCCGCAAATACGAATTGAAAACCATCCAATCCAATTATCATATTAGCAGCTTGTGCCCAAATTACTCCAATAATAATTAGACACAGCTTGCACCATGATCCTAGGTAGAATTGATAAACAATTGAGATAAAAGTGAACCCAAATGCCAGTGTTGAAGGAATTATAAGGAACATAAAGTTTTCATAAAAGCTAAATTGATGTGAGAAAAACTGATAAATGAACAGGCTGCCAAAGAAAATAGCAGCAATATCTCCCAAGCCTATATCACCCCCAAACCGGGCGAGCTTGGAATTCAATACGGCACTGCATCCTTCTTCCTCAACCCTACAAAATGTGTCAGAAATTTTAGTCTTAATTCCCAATCCATAGGAAATGATTGAACCTGAAATGATGAGACCTACTAAAGAAAGGGAAAAGTGAACAAGTATTGGGATTTGAAATACCAAGGTCTGACTACCGATAAAAGCAAGTACAAAAAATAGTGAAATGCTTATGGTCAAGTACCTGTTATATTTTTCCTTTTTGTATTGCCTTGAATGCTCTTCATGGTGAATAACCTTTTGATCACCCAGCATTAATGCAATTCCAGTCCATCTCTTTAAAAAGTCGTTAATTGAGGTGATTTGATTTTTTTTCTTGATAATCTCAAAACCCTCCCCTTTCCCAGGGGAGATTACATGGGCTAAGAAAGGGAAGTCCAGTTCCTTCCATTTCTCTTTTTCTTCTATCTCAAAGGCATAATTTTCTATTTTAAATTCATCAAGAATATCTGTTATGGAAGTCAGTGAGGGGTATGCTGGATGTGATTTAAGCCTTTCTTTAAGGTAATTTTTACTGGCATCTATTCCAGATACCTTCAGAAATTTGAAGATAGTGTGATGTAATTCCATGTAATGTCGGTCAGGAAGAATTGATATGAAATTCTACCGTGTCAGATATAATATGACAATATAAGCAAATTAAAAATTTATTTCAATGAGTTTTATTAGGAATGGCTTCTTTTGTTTGATTCATTTTTTTATCTTACATTACCTTGAATGATAAAATCATGAGGTTTAATATAATTTAATTAAATACTTATTTAGATGCGCTTGGCTTATATTATTTTTTTGGCTTTCCTCTTCATATTGGAACTAGGATGTGACTCGGACACACCAATTGTGATGCAACCCCCCCCTGATCCGGAAATACTGATTGCTCACAATAAATGGAGGTCCCGGATTGGTGTGGCCGATCTTGAATGGTCAGAGGATCTGGCTAAAAAAGCCATGGCACTGCTTGACGGTAGCACCTGTGTGTGGACCGATAATACCGAAGGGTTAGGTCAAAATTCTTCTACAATAAATTTTGCGGGAGCTCCTCCGACCCCGGAATCTGTAATTGACGTTTGGGCTCTTAGTTTCCAAGACTATATTTATGAGATCGATTCGTGTACACTGTCAAGTTGTGATTTTTATAAGCAAATTGTATGGGCCAATTCTATTGCTCTGGGCTGTGCCACTGCCACGTGCATTTTACAGGGTCTGGTGGTGTGGGTCTGCCTCTATGACCCTCCTGGTAATATACCTGGTGAAAAGCCTTAAATGAACAACCCCGCAGCAAGCTGACGGGGTATCGGTGGTAACCGACACTAAAAC
>CBDVAV010000602.1:0-3439 GCA_965372055.1 uncultured bacterium
ATTTTGGCCAATTGGTTTGGTGTGGCAAATGAACCACTGCCCGGCGAAAAGATTGCACCAACAGTGAGTTTTTCTTTCTACTTCGGGGGCATCGTTTTCTTCCTTGCTGTACTTTGGACCATAATCCGTACAAAGGAATATTCCCCAAAGGAATTAGCAGCATTTCAAGGTGGTGATGAAGAAATTATAACAGAAACCGCTTACGTTGATGAACCTCTTCCTGCCAAAATTTTCATGAAAAATGCCTGGTGGTGGGTGTTGGGAGGTGGGTTATTTACTTTCCTTACCTTTTGGCTAAGCTGGGACAAAGAGTTGTACATCCTTGGCGGAGGCACTCTTATTTTTGGCCTGATACAACTGATCACCGGCCAGTTGACCAAATCTGGTAAAACCCAAGGAGGCTTTGTCGAGGTAATCAATGATCTTTTCAAAATGCCAAAAACCATGGCTCAATTGGCAGTGGTACAGTTTTTTTCCTGGTTTGCACTATTCTCCATGTGGATTTATACCACGGCAGCAGTAACCGGTCATATTTATGGAACCAGCGATACTTCATCAAGTTTGTACAACGAGGGTGCTAACTGGGTTGGTGTAAGTTTCGCGGTGTATAATGGTATTGCCGCTCTGATTGCTTTTGGCCTGGCTCCACTAGCAAAATTAACCAGCAGAAAAAAGGTGCATTCTATGGCCCTGGTGGCTGGTGGACTTGGTTTGGTTTCAATGTATATTATCAATAACCCTGATATGATACTTGTCTCCATGATAGGTATTGGAATTGCCTGGGCAAGTATATTGTCCATGCCCTATGCCATACTAACCGGCTCTCTGCCCCAACACAAACTTGGGGTTTACATGGGAATATTTAATTTCTTTATTGTGATCCCTCAAATAACCGCAGCCAGTCTACTGGGTTTTATGGTCAGGAATTTTTTTGGTGGTGAGGCAATTTTTGCCTTGGTCACTGGTGGTATCTCAATGTTTATTGCAGCAATGTTGGTAATGCGTGTTGAAGATAAAGATGAATAGGTTAATTTAATTAATTAGTAAGTAAGGCCGCCCCGAACACACCGGCACGGTCACCTAATTTTGGCTGGACAAATTCCGTTTTCATACCTGTGTTAAAAACATACTTTTCAGCTTCTTGCTTTCCTATGGTATATAATGAATCTATATTGCCAACTCCGCCTCCCAAAACTATAACATCTGGATCTAGGATATTGATAATTACAGCAATGGCTTTACCAAATAGGCTATGCAAGTGGTCAAGGGTTTTTTTTGCAATAGGGTCAGTGGCAAGGGTATTGTTTATTTCTTTTAGGGATTTAGAAGTTCCACTTTGCTTCTTGTAATACCTCTCCAGTGCAGGGCCGGAGATCAAGGTTTCTACACAGCCTGAGCGTCCACAATAGCAATCCCCACCTTCTTCATCCAAAAAGTTATGTCCCCATTCCCCACCAATACCATGCAGGCCATTGATGACTTTGCCATCTACCACAATCCCACCGCCAACACCTGTACCCATGATAACCCCAAATACAGTATTTACATTTCCAAATTCCTTTGCCGCACCCATTAGTGTCTCTGCCAAAGCAAAACAATTCGCATCATTTGCCATTCTTATCTCAAGCCCCAATTTATTTTCAAGATCAATTTTAAAGGGCCTGCCGTTTAAAACCGTAGAGTTGGAATTCTTGATTTTACTTGATTGGGTGTCAATTGCACCTGGGGTTCCAATTCCAATCTTTGAAGGTTCGCATCCGGTAGCTTTGGAAAGCTGGCTGATCAAGCTTGCCACCTGATCAATAATGTGTTCATATCCTAGGTGTGCTTCAGTTGGCACTCGAAGCCTGGCTATTGGGTCTGTGTCATCTTTAGATCTTAAGACAACACCTTCAATTTTTGTGCCTCCTAAATCAATTCCCCAAAGTTCGCTCATTTGGATTTGGTTTTAAGTATCGGATGGGTTTGACATCAGGTATTATTGTTTTAAGGCTACATTACAACTGCATGATTAACCCACCCATCCTATACTTTTACATTTAGGTTAAAAATAATTGATTGCCTTTTAAGGCTAATGACAAATGCTGAATTGTATCGGATAGATAATCCAATCCTCCCATCCGATACTTTTAAAAAATCAGCCTTTTGCTTTCTTGGCAATTTCAGCGAATGCTTCTGGGTGATTCATGGCTAAATCGGCAAGCACTTTTCTGTTAAGGTCTATATTGGCATTTTTAAGTGCCCCCATAAACTGTGAATAAGACATACCATGTTCCCTGGCCCCGGCATTTATTCGTTGAATCCAAAGTTTTCGGAATTCCCTTTTTTTGGTCCTCCTATCACGATACGCATAGGACAAACCTTTTTCGACAGCACCTTTGGCTACTGTCCAAACATTTTTTCTCCTGCCCCAGTATCCTTTGGCAGCTTTTAATCTTTTCTTTCTCCTGGCCCTTGAGGCCACAGCATTTACTGATCTTGACATTTATATCAAATTTTTTGGTTATTGGCGTTCTTCATTTTGAAGAAACTTATTACCAATACCCTGGTTAAACATTAAAACCTGAAAAAATTAAATCTAATTTAGAAGATTACAGATTAAGCATCTTCTTCACCCTTGGTTTATCGGCTTTATCAACTAATCCGATATGAGTAAGATTTCTTTTTTGCTTGGTTTCTTTTTTTGTCAGGATATGGCTTTTATAAGCATGCTTTCTTTTAATCTTGCCAGTACCTGTCAACTTAAATCTCTTTTTTGCTCCTGATTTCGTTTTTACTTTTGGCATATTCTATTCAATACTAAATTCTAATTCTTTTTCATCATTTTGGGAGAGATAAAAACAAACATTCTCTTTCCCATTAATTTAGGCATCTCTTCAACCTTTCCATAATCTTCAAGTTCCTGTGCAAATCTCAGCAACAACATCTCCCCTCTTTCTTTAAAGACAATTGTTCTTCCTACAAAGTGAACATAAGCCCTTACTTTAGCTCCATCCTGCAAGAAATTGATGGCATGTTTCAATTTGAAATTAAAATCATGATCATCGGTATTTGGACCAAAGCGAATCTCTTTCACTACCGTTTTCTGGGCTTTGGCCTTAATTTCTTTCTGTTTCTTCTTCTGGTCGTATTTAAATTTGGAATAATCAACTACTTTACAAACCGGTGGATCAGCTTTTGGGGAAATTTCAACCAAGTCCAGACCTTGTTCATCTGCCATTTTAATGGCAGTATAAATATTGTATACTCCAATGGCAACATTTTCACCTACAACTCTAACTTCGGGTGCAGTGATTTTTTGATTTATTTTATAAGGTTCTTCGACACGACCCCGAAACACCCTCCTACGATTTTGAAAACGTTTACTGATTATTCCTCCTTGTTTAGTTAAAAATGAAGTGCAAATATCGACATATTTTTATTTCAAAAAAAGAATGAA
>CBDVAV010000603.1:0-3436 GCA_965372055.1 uncultured bacterium
CTAGACCTTCAAAACTTAATGATAATTCCAGAAACAGATGGGAAAACATTTAGTTTGTTTACCGATAAAATAGAGAAAAGCGGCGTATTGGTAAATGTAATCGAAGTAAGGGATGTATTTCCGGCCAATCCTATTAGAAATGAGAAAAACGAGGCTAGAAATAAAAAGCCATTAAGGTTTGGTTCCAGAACAGACGTTACCACAGCAGGTAATTGGGAATAATTTTACATTGGATATTACAACTGCAAGCAACTACAAATTAATTAAACGAATAAAGGACAAAAATTTTGATGTCGATAAACTACATCAATACAGTTTGTCCATACAAATTGGTTCCAGGGATTTTCAACTTTTGGTCGTTGACACCATCAATAATCAATGTTTGCTTCTCGAAGATTTCGGACTGGCAAAAATCGAATCTTATCCACAATTAGTGGAAACCCTAAAAATGATTTTTGAAGCTCATCATGTACTTTCGGCAGGATTCTGGAAATCAGTGAAGATTTCAATCAAAAATTCAAAGTATTCATTTGTTCCTGCCACTTTATTTGACAAAAGTGCATTGGACAATTATTTGCAAATTAATTGCAAAATCAACAAAAAGATCGAGGAATTGGTTTATTTCAAACATATCAATTCTGATGCTGTAAACATTTTTGCCATAAACAAAAGGTTATTGGACTGGATCAGTAATTCATATCCCAATATTAATGTTCTTTATACCCACCAGGCCAGTGCTTTAATAGAAGGTGTACTTAAAGCCAGCAAAAAGTATTCAAGTGACACGTTGTTTATATACGTGGATCGATTTAAACTGCATTTGATCACAACTGAAAATAACAACCTACGGTATTATAATCAGTTTCCCATTAAGAATTTTGCCGACTACATTAAATACATAATGCTAGTGTTAAAAGGGCTTGGGTATCATCAAAAATCAACTGAAGTGGTTATTTCGGGTTATCTTGGCAAACACTCCCCTCACTTTCATGAATTTGGTAAATTCATTCAAAAACTGTCCTTCGGGGATAGACCCACTTACCTTAAATATGGGTATCAATTTGATGAGGTAGATGATCATCAATTTACTGACTTGTATGGTACCTATCTTTGCGATTAGGCATGAAAAAAATAGCTGTTTTCCCAGGTTCTTTTGACCCTTTTACCAAAGGCCATAAAGATATTGTAGTTAGGGGACTCCAGATATTTGATAACATTATCATTGCCATAGGACACAATACTAAAAAAGAAAGATATTTTGATATTACCTGGATAGTAGATAAAATCAAAGAGACTTTTGCTGACAACCCACGGGTAAGTGTTACTGTTTACAACGAACTTACAGCGGACTTTGCAAAGAAAAATAATGCTAATTACTTACTTAGGGGACTGCGTAATACCACTGACTTTGAATACGAGAATAGTATTGCCCAGGTAACCCGGAGCCTTAATCCACATATTGAATCAGTCTTTCTAATTACTTCCCCCAAGTACGCGGCAATCAGTTCTTCAATTATCAGGGAAGTTCACCTTTACGGTGGTGATGTCAACGACTTTCTTCCTTATGATCTTTAGAAGGTAGTTTCTGATAATATCTCTCAAATACATAGCGGATTGATCTATAAGTATTCTCCATTGCATGATAAACACCTTTTCCACTCATCCATCGTACTTCCTCAATGTCTTCTTCTTTTTGAGGGGAGATCCTCGAATTTTTTGTCAAACTCATGGCGTACCAGTTGGTTTTCTTTAGTACGCGTTTACCCTTAAGGGTGTAGGTATGCCAAGTGGCACAAATTTTCCAATCCAGCCTTACTTTAGCATTGCACTCTTCATCCACTTCTCTAACTGCAGCTTTCCTGGCATTTTCACCTTTTTCGATCTTCCCTTTTGGCAAATCCCACCTTTTTAACCGGTAGATCATAAGCACCTTATCATCTTTCCTTACTAATCCTCCGGCAGCCCTTATGATTTTATACCTTCCACGTACATGGTCTTTAAGTGATCCGTAATCAGTACTTACCAGAGTGACGCTCCGAAGTTGATTAAATGGATTTTGCTCTATCAATTGCAATAATTCTGATACCTGGCTATTAGAAGCTTTTTTAAACAATACATCCCCCGATAATTCCATTGCAGAAATCCTTCCTTTCTTGGTGATGGTGAGATCAAAAGTTTGTGAATCTTTTATCTCATCCAGATTACACAATTTTATTGGAATGTCATTAATAAATAATTGCATAAGATTGCCCGTGGTTCTAAAGATAATTCATTGATCAGAAATACAAAATTTATTTGTAGGCCATAAATGAACTGCCCTAACGCAAGGGAATTTGGGTATCAAATGAATTCATCAATAAAAATTATCAGCAAGCTTCAAGAAAAATCAACCACCACCCTCAAAAAAGGTGGTTTGTCACCAAAAGGCAAAGCCTATTTCACACATAGACCGGTCCAAATTACTCATCGTTCCATGTTACAAGTTACAAGGAATCTGCAACCTGCAACTTGTAACATTGCATTAAATTAACGACATAGCCTAAAGAACATAACCACACCCAAAGGACATGGCATTTTATAGTTTGATTAAACCTACCGTGTGTGATTAAATTGTAAATTGCACATCATGATAAACAAGGAAACCAGGAAGAAAATCGCTTCACTCCTACTCGATATTGAAGCGATCAAAATCAATACAAAATCCCCTTTCAAGTGGAGTTCGGGATGGAATTCCCCAATTTATTGTGACAATAGGCTTTCCTTGTCTTACCCTGAAACTAGAGATTATATTAAAGAAAAACTGGCAGAGGAAATATCGAATAATTTTTCAGAAGTAGAGGCCATCGCGGGTGTAGCGACAGCAGGAATTCCTCAAGGATCCCTTGTTGCTGACAAGCTCAATCTCCCATTTATCTACGTGCGATCCAAACCCAAAGGACATGGTATGGAAAACCTGATTGAAGGAAAGATCACCAAAGGGCAAAAAGTAGTAATACTGGAAGACTTGGTTTCCACCGGTGGTAGCAGTTTAAAAGCGGCAAAAGCTTTGATATCTGCTGGGTTTGAAATTTTAGGTATGATTGCAATATTTACTTATGGGTTCAACCTGGCAGAAAAAAACTTTAAAAATGCAGGTATAAAACTTATCACTTTAAGCGATTATCCTACGCTGCTTGAAGAAGCACTGGTCCAAGATTATATCAAAGAGGATGATCTTGTGTCATTAAAATCTTGGGGAGTTGATCCAGAAAACTGGGAGAAATAAAATATTTCTTGAAAACCAAGTATCACATAAGCAAATCCAGGGGATTCTCTAAATTAAACTACTACCATCTCAAAGTTGGTAGATTTGATTGCAGTTATAAGCTGCCTAAAGACAAAGAATGTCGAACAAGGAACACCGATTTTTGATTTCAGAAGTGCTTGCAAAACTATT
>CBDVAV010000604.1:0-3436 GCA_965372055.1 uncultured bacterium
CCTCAAATGAGGGTTTTTTTCAGCGGTCTGGACGAGACTCGAACTCGCGACCTCCTGCGTGACAGGCAGGCATTCTAACCAAACTGAACTACCAGACCATTATTATCCCTTCGTTTAAGAGTGATGCAAAAGTATATGCATTGCCAGTCATTTCCAACACTCCATCTACTAAAATAAATTATTACAGATAATTAGTTATCTGCAGCTGCTATAATGGTTTTATTTTATCTGTAAATAATGGAATAACTCTAACATCATCATCATCCATTAAATTTTTTTTATAATACTACTGCATAACTGATAATAGTTATAATTTTGCAACCCAAACCAAAAAGGGAAATGCTTTTGGAATTTGAAAAACCGATAGCTGAACTAGAAGCGAAACTTGCAGATATGAAGCAACTGGCTTCGGGCAGTGATGAAGAAGTCAAGGGGGCAATAAAATCCTTGGAAAAAAGACTCAGGGAACTCAAAAAGGAAACCTTTCATAACCTCACCCGGTGGCAAAGGATCCAATTGTCAAGACATCAGGACAGGCCCTATACCCTGGATTACATTTACGCCATTACCGATACTTTTATCGAGCTGCATGGAGACAGAAGTGTAAGCGACGATAAGGCCATGGTGGGCGGCTTTGGTGATATTGATGGAAAAACCATTATGTTCATTGGGCAACAAAAAGGGCGCAATACTAAACAAAGACAAATGCGGAACTTCGGTATGGCCAACCCCGAAGGTTACCGCAAAGCCCTGCGATTAATGAAAATTGCAGAGAAGTTTAACAAGCCAGTGGTTACTTTGATCGACACCCCCGGTGCTTACCCCGGAATTGAAGCTGAAGAAAGGGGGCAGGGAGAAGCTATTGCCAGAAACCTTATGGAGATGTCTATGTTGAAAGTGCCAGTGATTTGCATAATTATTGGAGAAGGGGCATCAGGTGGAGCTTTGGGGATAGGGGTCGGAGATAGGGTGTTAATGTTGGAAAACACCTGGTATTCAGTAATATCACCGGAATCGTGCTCCTCTATCCTTTGGAGAAGTTGGGATTATAAAGAACAGGCTGCTGAGGCTTTAAAACCTACCGCAGATGATATGCTAAAATTAAAGATCATTGACGGCATAATAAAAGAACCCTTGGGAGGTGCTCATACCGATCATAAATGGATGGCTGATGAAGTTAAAAAAGTGATCCTGGAAAATGTTGCAGAACTTGAAAAGTTAAACGCGGAAGAGCGCATTGATCAAAGGATAAAAAAATTCAGTGCCTTGGGTACGGTTTCAGATTAGTTATCACTAAAAATCATTTGACCACATTATTTCAATAGGTAAATAATGTGGTTTTTGGTTATTGGGTATGAAATATATTAATAAATATGCCAGATTCATTTAACCCTATATAGTTAACTTTAGATATTAAAGACCAAGAAGATAAATATGAATTTATACGTTATCAATACCGGGAATTTTAAATTGGATGGCGGGGCCATGTTTGGCGTAGTACCTAAGTCAATGTGGGAAAATGCCAACCCACCAGATGGGAATAACATGTGTTCGTGGGCCATGCGTTGCCTGTTGATAGAATCAGATGGACACTTAATACTTATTGATAATGGCATGGGTGATAAACAGTCGGAGAAGTTTTTTTCTTATTATTATTTACATGGAAATGATTCATTGTCTTCATCATTGAATAAATACGGGTTCCATGAAGACGATATTACAGATATGTTTCTGACACACCTGCACTTTGACCATTGTGGTGGAAGTATTAAGAAAGATGGAGATCAACTGGCATTGACCTTTAAGAATGCCAAGTATTGGTCTCATGAAGATCATTGGCAGTGGGCAATAGAACCAAACTCAAGGGAGAAGGCAAGTTTTATGAAGGAAAATTTCATCCCTATACAAGAGCATGGACATCTTAATTTTGTTAATTCAGGCAATTCGGATTTACACGGAATCGATGTTTTAACAGTAGATGGCCATACTGATAAAATGATGGTCCCTAAAATCAAATACAAAGGAAAGACTATCGTATTTTGTGCCGATCTTTTTCCATCAGTCCATCATATACCAATAGCCTGGGTAATGTCATATGATGTAAGGCCATTACTTACCATGAAAGAGAAGCAAAGGTTTCTAAATGAGGCCGTAGATAATCAATACATCTTGTTTTTTGAACATGATCCGGTGAATGAATGCTGCACCTTAAAACGGACGGAAAGAGGGATAAAACCAGATGAGGTTTTCCCATTAAGTGAAATCCAGTAAATGATGAACAAAACCGGGATTGCTTTATCCGGAGGGGGAGCCAGGGGGATCAGTCACCTTGGGATTATTAAAGCAATTACGGAATCGGGAATCAATATTGATATGATTTCCGGGACCAGTGCCGGTTCCATTATAGGGGCATTGATTTCCGTGGGATATTCCCCAGAGGAAATCCTGGATATTATCAGGAGTACAAAGTTCTTTAGATTTGTAAGGCCAGCTATGAAAAGGGGTTTGTTGGATATTGAAAAAGCAGGGGACATTTTCCGAAAATATATCTCAGTCAATGATTTTGCGAATCTTAAGATCCCCTTAACCCTTGCTGCGACAAATCTCAGGACAGGTACAGTGGACTATTTCAGCAAAGGTGATTTGATCGGCCCTATTCTGGCCTCTTGTTGTATACCAGTAATTTTCAAACCTTACGAATACCAAGGATTTCCTTACGTTGATGGAGGCATTTTGAACAATCTTCCCACTGAACCATTGGTTAAGTCTTGCGATAGGATAATTGGCTCATCTTGCAACCCGATCGATCCTGATTTTGAATCTACCAGCGTGAGAAAAATCATCGAAAGAAGCCTGTTATTGGCGGTTGGTGGCAATACAATTGAAAGCAGAAGACATTGTGCTTTATTCATTGAGCCTCCTCAATTGTCAAAAATATCTGGTTTTGAGTTAAATAGGGCAGAAGAAATATTTAATATTGGGTACGAATTTGCCATGCGGAAAATAGAAAATTCAGGAATTTAGATTTTGATGGAAATGGAACAAGTTACTTCAACAATCAAGGACTTTAAAGAACAGATTTTAGTTGGAATACCCACTGAATTGCCACCATCAAAACCTTACGATCACGATGTAAACCATGCGCCGAAAAGAAAAGATATTTTATCAATAGATGAAAAGAAATTGGCTGTTAAAAATGCATTAAGGTATTTTGAGCCGCGCCATCACAAAATACTTGCCCCTGAGTTTGCGGAAGAACTGAAGAAATTCGGTCGGATTTACATGTATCGATTCAAGCCCGATTATGCCATACATGCACGACCAATCACTGATTACCCATGCAAATCGCTAAAAGCAGCTGCCATAATGCTAATGATCCAAAATAACCTGGATCCTTCCCTGGCTCAGCATCCCCAGGAATTAATTACTTATGGAG
>CBDVAV010000605.1:0-3430 GCA_965372055.1 uncultured bacterium
AGCATGAACAAAAAACATATGTGGCAGATAATGGTAAAGTATATTGGAATAAGAGCCTGCCGGTTTATGTTAAACTCGCCACTACCTCTAATGGGGGTGATGGCCATGTTATGAAAGTGGAACCTTCGGAAGAAGAAGTAGAACCATTTTACTTCGATACCGAAGGGCCAAATTGGATCAGGACCAAATGGGCAGTAGACTTGGAAACAGGCAGGACCATTTATCCCAAGAGAGAAATTATGTGGCCGGTATTCGCTGATGGTGTTTCACCAGTTACGAAGATAGAATATCACCATACAGGTAAACATGTGGTAAATGGTAAAATTTATTACAGCGGCGACCTAAAGATTTCACTTTCTGCTAAAGATGCCGTTTCCGGTATTGAAGGAACTTATTACTCAACCGGAAACGGATATAAAAAGTATGAAGGGGAAATAGCTGTTGATACTGAAAAAGATTGGAACTTCCGTTTTTACTCTGTTGATATGGTAGGTAATGCTGAATCTGCTGAAAAAGTTGGATCAACGAACCTTAATTTCACCATTGACAAAACTGCGCCCACCTCAACCCTTACAATTGATGGGCCAAAAGTTAATTCTGTGCTATCCCCAAAAGCGAAATTTAATCTTGAAAGTACAGATCACGGTGCAGGAGTAAAAAATGTCTATTATCGCATTGACAAAAGTGGAAATGTAATTTATTCTTCTAAAATAAATTTACAGACCCTTGAAGATGGAGACCATACAATTTATTATAATTCCAGCGACCATGTTAAAAATGAAGAAGAAACTAAAAGCTTCAATTTCTACCTTGATAAAACACCACCATCCTTAAGCTTCGAGGTTGAAGGTGATGAATATATCAATTCAGCTAAGAGGATATATGTATCTCAGCGCTCTAAGTTTAAACTTTCAGGCAGTGATGAAAAAGCAGGCCTGAACAAGATATATTACAAAATAGATGCTAATAAGTTGGATGAATACTCGTCTTTGATTTCTGCTGATCAAACGCCAGGTGTTCATTACCTTACTTATTACGGGGATGATAAGGTAGAAAACAGAAGTAAAAGCCGATATATAAATTATACCATAGATAACAAACCGCCAGTGATATACTATAAATCAAAGGGGCCAAATTTTACGAGGAACGATACATTATTTGCCAGAAGCATTACAGAATTTACTTTGAATCCGTATGACGCAGGAGAAAACCAATCAGGGTTAAAAGAGGTGAAATATCAGATCAACGGAGGAGAACCTGTAGTATACACGGAGAAGTTCGTGGTTTCCGGAAATGGAATAAAGAACTTGTCGATCGATGCCAGCGATAAAGTGAACAATACATCAAATAAAAAACAAGCCCTTTTTATGGATAATGATCCACCGGAAATAAAGCCTAGTTTCAGTGTCGATCAAATAGGCTCTAAAAAAGTCAGGGATGAATCATTCATCATTTACCCAAAAGAGGTGAAGGTTTACCTGGCCGCAACTGACAAACACGTGGGCACAGAGACGATTTATTATTCAATAGGTGGCGGAGAAGAAAGGACATACACTAAGCCTATTCAATATTTCAGAAAAGGGTCAAACGTGACCATTGATATTAGGGCATTGGATATTTTAGGTAATGAATCTAAAAAGACATTGACCTTTTCAGTAGAATGAAATGAGTTAAGTTTTAATGGTTGATAATTAATTGTTGTAGGAAGAAAAAAGGCAGCCGCTTTAGGTTGTCTTTTTTTCATATATTTACATTCAAAAGGACAAAGATTAAAAAGTATTTCCAGTTGATATAGTTAATAGTAGTATTATTGATCTTGCTTTTCATTGCGTTCAATTTTATTCTTAATTAATCTACACTTAAGCCAGTACTATATAAAAAGAGCAGATTAAAAATGTTGCATTTTTATTCATCTCAAACAATAAGATAGGGAGAAACAGGAACAATCAAGAGATATTCTTTATATAGCTTAACACAAAATAAATCAGGGGTAAAATCCCATGAAAGATTCTTTAAGTGATCTCTTGATTTTACGAAAATCGGTTTTTAATTATAAAATTATGCCAAAGGTATGAAGCAGCTTAAAATCACACAATCCATAACCAATAGGCAGGGTACATCTTTTGATAAGTACTGTACAGAGGTAAGCAAAGAGGATATGGTATCTGCTGAAGAAGAAACCGAATTGGCCAAGAGGATTCATGATGGTGATTTGTTAGCCTTGGATAAATTAGTTAGGGCAAACTTGCGTTTCGTAATATCTGTTGCCAAACAGTATCAAAATCAAGGCCAGACTCTCTCTGATCTTATCAATGAAGGTAATCTTGGATTAATAAAAGCAGCCCAGAGATTTGATGAAACGAGGGGATTTAAGTTTATTTCCTATGCAGTCTGGTGGATTCGTCAATCCATTATTCAATCCATTTCTGAAAACACTCGTATAGTAAGGCTTCCCCTTAATAAGATTAATGAAATTGGTAGAATCAAAAAGGCTTTCGCAAAACTTGAGCAAGAGCATCAACGAGAGCCCAATATTGATGAGATGGCAGCATTATTGGAACAGCCAGAAAACAAAATTTCGGAATTGTTAAGTATTTCCCCTTTTCAGGTTTCCATTGATGCACCATTTATCAAAGATGATAATTCCTGCCTAGCTGATCTTTTAGAGAATCCTAATACACCAAAAACAGATAAAGTGTTGATGTCAGAGTCATTGAGCCATGATATTAACAGGATGTTAAATACACTATCGGATCGGGAAAGAGTTGTTGTTCAATTGTTCTATGGAATAGGAATGAAATACGGTTTATCCTTGGATCAAATAGGTATAAAACAGGGACTTACAAGGGAAAGGATTCGGCAAATTAAGGAAAAGGCCCTTAGAAAGTTAAAGCAAGGTTCAATGAGTAAGCTATTGCAAACTTATTTAGGGTGATGTTCTTTGTCTTTTGTATTATTTTGTAAGTTACACACTGTTTGCAGTTTGACAAATGCCCTGCTTAAGACGAGAGGAATTAAAGATACTCCAGCTTATTCAGCTGATTTTGATTCTTATGCGTTTGGAAAAGTAATGACAAACAGCAACAGTAACTTTTGAATGGAAGGGATTTAAACTGAAGAATATATCATGATTACTGAATCTATGACAAGGTTAATGGCAAATAAATTGGACTATCAGCTTAAGTGGATCTTAGACAATCAAAATGATTATAGCCACGAATTTGTTTTAGCTGCCAGGGAAGAGTTGGATAAGAGAGAAAAATCTGTAAAATCCTTATTCGACCAATTGTTAAATAGAATCAACAAATTTTTGAAATTTTAATTCCTCGAAGGGCGTACAAGCATCAGTTTCTCAGCCAACGCACCTAATATGGATTCGATGGTACCACCGTTTTCTTGCGCTGGGGATAATCCCTTAGAATTAATAATG
>CBDVAV010000606.1:0-3416 GCA_965372055.1 uncultured bacterium
TACCCTGATCAGGAGAAAATAGAATACGATAAAGATTTTTCTGTGAAATACGAGTTCCCATGGGATATTAAAAAGGTCATTCTAATGAGTCCCGGATCAAACACTCATGCCTTTGACATGAATGCCCGCTATGTGGAATGCGATATTACCAGAAGCCAGGATGATACTTTAACTATAAGGGCTCCAAGGGACTGCCATGTGGCCCCACCTGGATATTACATGTTGATGCTATTATCCGAAAATGATGTTCCCTCGGAAGGTAAATTTATACATTTTAAATTTTGAAGTAAGGATAGGCTCAAGAAGTTTGCCAGATAACTCCATTTGCTAGGGGCATTCCATTATTCCAGGAATAAATGATTTCGGTTTACACTGGTATCATGGAAACCTGTTCTCCACCTGCCAGGAAACCATTTGTTTTTATTCTATTTTCTATGTTAATCACTAAATTTAGTGCGACCCAAATTCAATATTAATGACAAAGGTAATTCACGGGCTGGCTGCCTTGAGGAACAATAAGGACTGGCAACAACGAATCAAAGGAAATGTTGGCTATCTCTGCAACAGTGCCTCAGTAGATACTGATTTAACTCATGGGATCAATGTGCTGAAGAAACTATTTGGCAATAGGTTGAAAAAAGTATTTTCCCCACAACATGGTTTATTTTCAGATGAGCAGGATGATATGTTGGAATCACCCCATTTTGAGCATCCTTATTTTGCCCTAAAAGTCTATAGCCTGTATTCGGAAACCCGAGCCCCGAAACAGGAGTGGCTGGAAGATCTGGATCATTTAATCGTGGATTTGCAAGATGTAGGCACCCGTGTCTATACCTATATCTATTCTCTTGCACTTACCATGGTGGAATGTAAAAATGCTGGGGTTAAAGTTATTGTGCTTGACAGGCCTAACCCAATTGGAGGGGAAGCCGTGGAAGGTAATGTTTTGGAAGCCGAGTTTGCTTCATTCGTAGGTATGTATGAGTTGCCGATGCGACACGGACTTACCATTGGGGAATTTGCACTGTTGGCAAATAAATATTTCGACATAGGCTGTGACTTAACGGTAATCCCACTCGAAAATTGGAAGCGAAGCATGCATTTTAAACTTACCGCATTGCCCTGGGTACTTCCATCTCCCAATTTACCTAACTCTGAAACAGCTTTTGTTTATCCGGGGAGTGTTTTGTTTGAAGGAACCAACATTTCGGAAGGCCGGGGAACAGTTAAAAGTCTTGAAGTCATAGGACATCCCGAAATTGAACCATTTTCCCTTGCGCCGAAACTACAAAGCAAAGCAAAAGATGCTAGGCTTATGGGATTTACCTTGAGGCCGATTACCTTTTTACCTACTTTCCACAAATTCAAGAGTGTAAACTGCGGTGGTTTTCAAATCCATGTTACTGACCCTGCTCAGTTTAAGCCCTGGAGAACCGGACAGCTATTGATGCGGGAATTGTACCATTACCTGGGACCTGCATTCGAATGGAAACCACCGCCCTATGAATACGAATATGAAAAACTCCCCATCGATATTTTGAACGGTACTGATGAGATAAGGAAATGGATTGAAAAGAATGGCTCTATGGATGAACTCATAAGTATTGAAAACAAGGGAATGGATGATTACATGGGGAAAAGGGATTCGGTATTGTTATATTCTTGATCCATTTCTACCAACCATTTTTGAGCTCATCACCAGATTTACCAATCTTTAAAAGTTAAGCAAACTATCTACCTAACTAATACCCTTCCCAAGATATTTCCTTAATTTGGGAGGGATGTCCCTGCGGATCAGTTTAGTATGCAATTCCCACTTTTCTTTTTTCTCGAATGTTTTCAGGTAAGCGACCTCTGTTCCGGTTTTTATGGCCACCGGTTCTCCATCTTTATATAAAATCCGGTTATTCAGGAAGGCTGGAACCCTGTTTTCGGAAGTAATTATTCCTGTTAAATTCAAAGGATCAGAAGCACTGATTGAAACTAAAGATGCGGTTTTTTCTTCTTTTCTTACTTTTCTCAACAATGCAAGGGCTTCTGGCAGCGCAAATTGTTCTCCCCAAACCCCATCCACAAATCTACCGCCACGTAATTCCCCCCTGGCCTCAAGACGACGGTATGCCCTTACCAGTTCCCGCCAGGGTGGAGATGAGGGTTCTCTTTGCATTACCTTACGGAACACTACACCATATCTTTTGAGATAAATTCTGGCGAAGTATTCGTAATTATCATCTGTTTTTCCTTTTGTTTCTGGGATTTCCAATAAGGTCCACCTTCCGGCTTGATCCATGGTGAAAGTGGCTTTTTTTCTACGCCTACTATTTCCATTTCTATATTTGGCAGGAACAAGCAATGCCCTTAACCCTGAAAAGCTATCCGAGGTAATCAATCCCTTGGCCGCTAATTCGCTAATTGCTTCTTCTGCCTGTACTTCCAGAATTCCGGCTTCGGTCACCAGGTCATGATAAAAATTTGCCCCTGAGTCTTTTAACACCTGATATATCTTTTTGGCATTGCCCGAGAGTACTATTTCCTGCCCATCTTTAGAAAGAAGTGTTTGCCATTTAGGAGAATTTTTCCTTTCAAGAATGGCAATAGGTGTTGTTTTGATGGGGTTGGATTGATGTTCGCCACTGACTTTTAATTTGCACCAGGTAACCCTGCCTGATAAACACAAATTGTCTAACCATAAAAAGTCATAATTGTTCATCCTGGCAGGGAGTATCTCACTTTCCCATGAGGCTGCCGGGGCCTGAAACCCTTCTAATTTCCCAATGATATTGCCCAATGCTTCAGTTCCTTCAGGTTTCTGATCTGATGAAAGATCATGCCAGGTAAATAAGAATCTCATGAAGTCTGATGAAGAAACAGGCTCTATCTCTTTTCTAAGCTTTTGTAAAGTATAACGGTGTATCCTGGCCAACAATCTTCTTTCACACCATTCATTATCATCTATATTCTTACTAAAATGACCCCGAAACACGAATCCGTCATTTTCCAGGGCCATCAAAGCTTGCTCCACTTTAACTATTGGCAAACTACAAGTATCAGCTAATTCTGATGACAAAACTGGCCCAGAAACTTCAAGCCTCCCCCTGATCAATTCAACTATAGCTTCCTCTTCAGTCCAGGTTCTATTGTTGATCCTATCAGGCAATTTCAATTCTTTTGACCAATCTGCCTCTGGGTAAATCACTTTCATCTGTGACACCCTTTCAGCGGGTACCCAATAAGTAATTCCATTGCTAAGTTTTAATCCTGTTACCCTTCCATCATCAATTAGGGTTTGCAGTAAAGTCTCCCAGTCATTCTGGTTTTTTTGATGCTTGATTTCTTCATCCGTGAGATAACCCATCAGCACCATTGCATCGTGAAGCTCATCATGCTCCCTGACCATGGGCCAGGCTTCATCCTTT